>DUVG01000070.1 GCA_012841175.1 Clostridium sp. | reverse complement strand
ATTCTAATAATTCTAGTATTATTAATAAGGTGGATTTTAAAAATGAACCTGAAATTATCAGTTTATCCTTAAAGGACTTTAAACTTGATACATTAAATTATTCATCAACTCATTCTTATGAGAAAAACAATCCTTCCCCCTACTTAAAATCCACTGGAAGGTTTGGCGTTGACTCTTCCCTATGGAATGATGAACAAAAAACCATTAAAAAAATTGGCAAACACTTAAAAAGTATGCGAAAAGGCAAAAGGGCTTTATGTCTTGGCACAGAAGAATTTATCCACATTCCAATGAAAATTGCATCTTATATGGGAGATGGTATAAAATTTCATTCTACCACTAGAAGTCCTATTTATCCATTAAATAAAGAAAACTATGCCATAAACAGTGGAATTGAGTTTAAAAGTCCAAATGAAGTTGATATACTAAATTATGTTTACAATATACCATCAAATTATTATGATGAACTATATATCTTTTTTGAAAGAAATGTTGATAACAAAACATTAGAACCTTTATTGTCTAAGTTAAAACTTACAAGAATTCCTAGAATTCATATTGTAAAATTAGTATAATGTTAACCTTTTATACAATATAAAATTTTAAATATAAAATTTTTAAAGTAGGAGTAAAAAATGAATGAAATATTAAAAAATATTAAAATACAAAAGCCTTCTCCAATAGGCAGTTATTTAGAAGAAGATGTTGTGTTTTTGCTTAAAAATATAAATAATCTAGTACAAGAAGATACTACAGCTACAAGGGAAAGTATTATTCAATCAGGTGGCCACTATTCTGAAATGCTCCCTATTGAATACAAACCTTCCTCAGAATATATTGAGCTTTTTTATTCATCTTTAGAGGAATCTTCTGAAAAAATAGCTACGTCAGTTGGTGTGGTATCTAATTTGATAATGAAAAAAAGAAATAAAAATTTAGTTCTTGTATCCCTTGCAAGGGCTGGAACTCCTGTTGGAGTACTAATAAAAAGATATATTAAATTTAAATATAATTTAGATGTTCCTCACTACGGGGTTTCCATCATAAGAGGAAAAGGAATAGATGAAAATGCTCTTTTATATATTCTAAAAAACCATCCTAATTGTGATATTCAATTTATTGATGGATGGACAGGTAAAGGAGCAATAAAAATAGTTCTTGATAAGGCTATTAAGGATTTTGAAAATAAGTATAAAATAAAAATAAATAGTGAATTAGCAGTACTTGCTGATCCAGGTTATTGTGCAGAAATCTTTGGAACTCGAGAAGATTTTCTCATTCCAAGCGCCTGCCTTAACTCCACCGTTTCAGGACTTGTAAGCCGGACATTTCACAGAGATGACATAATTAAAGAAAATGACTTTCATGGAGCTAAATACTATATAGAATTGGCCAATGAAGATGTATCCTATGTGTTTATTGATGCTATTGTAAAGGAATTTCCCCATGTGGAATGTGAAATAGAAAAAGAAACCAAAAATTTAGAAAACACCTCCTCTACCCTTTCTTGGTTAGGTTTAAAAAGCATAGAAAAAATCCAAGAAACCTTTGGTATAGAGGATATAAATTTAATTAAGCCTGGTGTGGGAGAAACAACAAGGGTTTTATTAAGGCGTATTCCTTGGAAAATCCTTGTTAAGGATGCTAATAGTAAAAATTTAAAGCACATACTGCTTTTAGCATCTGAAAGAAATGTTCCCGTTGAAATAAATAACCACCTTATATATGAGTGCTGCGGGATAATAAAACCCCTTTAAAGTGAGGTGATAAAATGCTGTTTGCAAGTGATTTAGATAGAACTTTAATATATTCAAAAAGGTTTTTAGATAAATGCAAAAAAAAACCCCTTTCAATTGAGACAAAAGATGACAAAGAAATATCTTTTATGACAGAAGCTTCTGTTAGTATTTTGAAAAAAATAACTAATAGAATACTTTTTATACCTGTTACTACAAGAACCATTGAACAATATAAAAGAATTTCTTTTTTAAAAAATGTTATAGTACCTAAATATGCAATTGTTAGTAATGGTGGAAATATACTTATCAACGGGAAAATAGACAGCTACTGGTCTAAAATTGTTTCTATTAAAATTAAATCAGAAAGCATATCTTCTAAAAAGGTTTTAGAGCGATTTAATGAGATTAAAAATAATGAGTGGATTTACAAACAAAAAGAGGCAGATAATCTTTTTTATTACTTCATTATTGACAAAGATAATATTCCATTAGATGAAATTGCTGATTTTAAAAAGTGGCTTTTAAAATATGGATGGAATATATCCATTCAAGGCAGGAAACTATATATTGTCCCTAAGTTTGTCAGTAAATCATCTGCTGTAAATTATATTAAAAATAAAACAGGAAAAAATAAAATAATTGCATCTGGAGACTCTTTGCTGGATTTATCTATGTTAGAACATGCTGATATAGCTTTTTGCCCTTCTCATGGAGAAATATACAATTCATATAAAGAGGGTTCTTTAAAAGTTTCAAAACACATTGTTTTTACAGACAACCAGGGAATGTCTGCTTCAGAAGAGATACTGAAAAAAGTGGAAAAGTTAACTTGTGATGCTAAGCTTATTAGTTAACACCTATAAATAAAAACCCCCCTTTATAAAAGGTGGGGTTTTTAAAAAATTAAATTAATACTTAGTTTTTAATAAATAGTTTCTGACTCCATCTTACCAATGCTCCTACCACTAAAGTTAAGGAACTTACTAAAATTATTTTACCCCACATATAAAGTGGTAAGGCCTGAGTACTGAAAAACGTTCCTCCAAACTGTGTTATAATTACCTGTACAATAACTATTACTGCAAATATAGCCAAGAAACTTTTACTTTTGGTTAAGTTTTCAAATATTGATGTTCCAGGCTTTAAACTTCTTGAATTTAGAAGGTTAAATAACTGCATAAAAACATAGGTTGTAAAAAGTACAGAAGATGTAGCATTTTTACCTTCTAAAGCTGAAGCACCCATAAAGTCAAATGCTTGAAGTAAAAGTATAAACACCATAAAGTAAAATCCTGTTGTCAGTATGTTAAATGACATATTCTTAGTAAGAAAAGACTCTTCTCTTCTCTTTGGTTTTTCTTTCATTATTCCATCCCTTGGAGGCTCTAGACCTAAAGCTAGTGCTGCTAAAGTATCCATCACAAGGTTTATCCATAAAAGCTGTAACACAGTAAGAGGTATTGTCTGGAAGTTGGCATTTGGGAAAATCATTCCTAAAATAGGACTTAAAAATGCAATAGCTAATGCTGATACGTTAATGGTCAATTGGAATTGTAAAAACTTTTGAACATTTTCATAAAGTGTTCTACCCCAATGCACAGCTTTAACGATACTGCCAAAATTATCGTCAGTAAGTACTATATCACTAGCTTCTTTTGCAACGTCTGTTCCCTTAAGTCCCATAGAAATACCTACATCTGCTTTTTTAAGTGCAGGTGCATCATTGGTCCCATCCCCTGTTACTGCAACAACTTCCTTTGTTTGTTGAATAAGGCTTACAAGGCGCTCTTTGTCAGATGGTGTAGCTCTTGCTAAAACTCTCAATTTCTTTAGTACTGATAGTATCTCTTTATCAGATTTCTTTTTAAACTCACTACCCTCCATTACAACGCTGTCTTCTTCTAAAAGGTTAATTTCTCTTGCAATTGCCCTGGCAGTGTTCACATTATCCCCTGTAACCATTATTACATTTATGCCTGCTTCTTTTGATACATTAATTGCATGAGGCACATCTTCCCTCACTGGGTCGGTTATACCTAGAAGACCTGCAAATACTAAGTCTTTTTCAATGGAATCCTTATCTAGAGGATCGTTTTCCCCCACAACTTTATAGGCAAGGGCCATAGTTCTCATTGCTTTGTCTGATAAGCTTAAGAGTTTTTTGTTAATATCATCTTTATGCTTGTCAAAGCTTTCGATTTTATCTCCAATACTTACACTGTTACATAAGCTTAAAATCCTCTCTGGTGCACCTTTAGCCAATACAACCTTGCAGCTTTTTATTTTTTGTGAATCCTTGTCCTTTTTCTCATTAAAGTTAAACAAATCACTATTTTCTAAGCCAGTAACAGTTGACATCATTTTTCTGTCTGCATTAAATGAAAGTCTATCATAAACTGGCATGTTTTCACGTATGTCTAAAATGGTTTTGTAATTAACTCCCATTTCGTTTAACCAGGTTAACATAGCTCCTTCAGTGGTGTTACCAACTATTTTTATATTTCCATCACTATCTTTTGTAACGTTGGCAGTGGAATTAGCTGCAAGTAATATTTTTACAACTTCAAACATAGAGTTTTGAGTTAGTTCATTAAAATTACTGCTATCATAGTGTTTTCCACTGAAATACACTTCCCTTACCTGCATCTGGTTTTTTGTAAGAGTTCCTGTTTTGTCACTGCATATTACATTTACAGAACCAATGGTTTCTGTAGCAAGCATTTTTCTAACTAGGTTGTTGTCACGTCTTATTTTCCTCATGCTCAATGCTAGACTTATTGTAACTGCCATAGGAAGCCCTTCAGGTACAGCTACCACAATAATTGTTACCGCTACGATAAAAAAGTTAAGTATGCTTTTTGCACTTTCAATAGCATTTGCTGGTTTTCCAATTGCAAAGGCTACATATGACAATCCAACTGCTGCAATTAATGGCCCTAAAACAGCCGAAAGTTTTTTTAGTTTATTATTTCCCTTAATTAACAATAAACCAGTTATTATAGCAATCACAAACAAAAATACAGTAGTGCCAATCTTAACATTATTGCTAAGTATCCCAAAGTTACCTGACATAACTGAATTTGTAAATAAAGCAAAGAATATTAATACTGCTGCAACTGTACCAACTACACTTATAAGACCTGCTAATTTTCCAAGTTTATATTGAAGGGGAGTTTGTTCTTGATCTTGGTCAGCAAGAGATCTTAAAATTGCTCCCATCTCCATGCCATCTCCAACTTTTGTAACAATAGCTCTACCTGAACCTGTCACTACCATTGTTCCCCCAATTAGATGAGTGTTATCAGCACCCTTTTCTACAGGTACTGATTCACCAGTCATTAAAGATTCATCAACTAATAAATCAATAGAGTTTAAAATCTCTGCATCAGCTGGAATTTTATCTCCATTTTCCAGCTCAATAATATCTCCTACTACCAACTCTTTTGTAGAAATAACCTTTAAGCTACCATCTCTAATGACTTTAACATCAATATTTTCATTGTCAGCCTTTAGTGTTTCAAAAGCCTTATCTGCTTTATATTCACTCCAAAAGCCAACTCCCGTTGCAATAATAATAGCAACAAATATTCCTATTCCATCCCATGGAAATTCATCTTGATAAATACCTATAAGTGTAGATACAAATGCACAGATACATAAAATTATAATAGTAGGATCTTTAAAATGTTCTAAAAATTGCTTCCACACAGGAACCTTTTCACTTGGAGTTATTTCGTTTTTACCGTATTTTTCCCTATTTCTTTTTACTTCTTCTTCATTAAGCCCATCATGAGCATTAGAAGAAAACTCTTTAATTAATTTTTCAGCTTCTTTAAATATTTGTTTGTTTTTTGTGTTTTTATTCTCCATATTTCTTTCTCCTATTTTTTAGTTCTAGTACTTTTGTATCATACAATTTTAAAAACAAATATTGGTTTAGTATCTTCTAACAATTTCTCCTAATGAAGTATCATTAGTTGCTTCACCAATAGCTGCAAATTTCCACTCACTTTCATGCCTGTAGATTTCACCGGCAAAAAGTGTAGTTTTACCATGATAATTTTCTGAAAGATTAAACCTTATTAATTCTTGATTATTAGAAGCATTCACTACTCGGATAAAAGCATTTTCAATCATACCAAAGTGTTGATTTCTTCTTACACAATCATAAATATTTACAAGAAAAACAAGTTTGTAAACATTTGGAGGGATTTTGTTTATTTCTATAAGTATTGTTTCATCATCCCCATCTCCTTCACCTGTAAGGTTGTCCCCAGTGTGCACTACACTGCCACATTTGCTTCTTAAATTTCCAAAATAAATTAAATCTTCTTTTCTGGATAGTTTTCCATTTACATCAAGCATAAGTACCGAAGCATCACAATCTATTGCAGCAGGCGAAGCACTAAAAAGGCTTGCAAAAAAGCCTCCTTTTTTAGGTCTTTTAGCTTCATCCCACCCAAGGCCAACCATCAGTCTTGTTAATCCTGCATTTCCTTTTGTAAGGTCAACTCTTTGTCCTTTTTGTAAATTTACTGACATATATCTAATCCTCCTTTATTCTATTTTTAGCTTTCTTATTTTCATATTTTAAATAACTTTAACTTAATACTATATTTTAAGAAAGCCAATTTATTTATAATTAGTTTTAGGTGGAATTAGATTTAAAAGTAAACTAGAAAAGTTTGTGTTATTTTCAACATTCTTTTGTCAATAGAATACCTGCCGAATAAGCCGACAGGTATTCTATCTACCCATTGTTACAAAACTTTAAATTATACTTTAGACTATACATTCACTCCAAAGTTTCTACAAAGAGCAGCTAGTCCACCTTGAAATCCGCTTCCTATAGCATTGAATTTCCAGTCTTGACCACTACGGTATAATTCACCAATAACTACAGCTGTTTCAATACTAAAGTCTTCCCCTAAGTCGTATCTTATTAATTCTACTCCTGTATCCTCATTTACAGCTCTTATAAATGCATTGGACACTTGACCAAAATTCTGTCCTCTAGTTTCTGCATCATGTATTGTAACTGTAAACGCAATTTTTGCTACGTTTTGTGGTACTTTACTTAAATCAACTTTTATTTCTTCGTCATCACCATCACCTTCTCCTGTAAGGTTGTCTCCAAGATGCTCAACAGAACCTGATTGGTGTTTTAAATTATTATAAAATACAAAATCTAAATCGTTACTTACTTTACCGGATTCATCAGTTAAAAAAGCTGCAGCATCTAAATCAAAATCATGTCCACCATCATATTTGTTGGTATCCCATCCTAATCCTATCATAACTCTTGTAAGACCAGGATTTCCTTTCGTTAAATCTACCTTTTGTCCCTTTTGTAAACTAATTGCCATTTTCAAAACTCCTCTCTCTTTTTTTTTTTAAGTTTTATTGCAATTCTTTATTATGTACATCCTAATGTTAATAAATTTATTATTATATTTTAGGATGGTATATAAAGAAAACTTTATTAATAAATTTGTGTATTGTATATATTCCTAAGTACACCTAAAAGGTTTTCATCTGAATAATTGTTAACAGTGTTAAACCTCCATGTGTCTTTGTATTTATAAACTTCACCTAAAACTAATGTTTCTTTTTTTTCACTTATTGATATTTTGTCACTTAATTTAAAAACTATTGAACTAGTAGTTCTATCTCTTGCACTAAAAGTAAATTCTATGTATTTATCTTTATCAATTTCAGCTAAACTTTTGTACAAAGTTGATATCATTATAACTTTATCTGTGGTTTCTGATAAAAGTTTAACATCTAAATTTATTTTTTTCTCAAATAATTCATAATCATAAGTTTCACTATATATAATGCTTTTTTGTCTATCTTTTACATTGTTGTAATATACAATATCTTCCTTGTTTATCATTGCATTTTTGTCTACGTTAATGGCAAATAAGTCTATATCAAAAAGTCCTTTGAATTTATTTTTAACTTCCATTTTAAAAGTAAACCTACTAGCACTGTCTAAAGATTTAGTTAATATAACTTTTTGTCCACTAACCACTTCAATTGTCACTTATTTACCTCCGCCCTTGAAATCATAATTAAACTTTACAAGCACTAAGGCATTGTTTTTTACTGCATTTTCTATCACATCATATACACCTATCTTTGGATAGTTATTAACTCTAACATTTTGTGTATCAACTAATATATGATTTTTAATATTATATCCATTATTTATAATGCATATATTTTTATTATAAACTGCAGATAGCATATTAATTAAAAACATTTTTACATATTCAGAACATTTTGAATTTAATTTAATAAAATTAGATATATATTTCATAGTCAAGTCTCTATTTAACACCAATTCACTAAATTCATCTTGTGAATAGGAGGAAATCTCTAAATACATATCCTCTTTATATTTTTTAAAATCAAATGCACCCTCTTTTGTCTTTTTCCTATTATGGTGTTCTAGTGAGTTAGCTGCATTTCCTGTTGCAAAATAAATTTTTAAAAACTCACTGTTTTGATACACATAGTAGAAATATTCCCCTAAATCAGTACATATTTTGCTTACCCCTTCAAACATTGCTATGGCAGTAGATGTTATAGGAACAATTTTGAAATATCCATTAAACAATGTCTCAAATTCAGCTCTTATAAAATAAATATCAAATACAATATCGTCTTGCAAGTTCTTTGATTTTGCAGTAAGTACTTTAATTTCATTAATTGCCCTAAAATTACTTCTATAATAGAAAATTCTGCTTTGCATTAAAAAATCAGGATTTTTCAGCCATAAAATTTCAGTATCTAATTGAAAAAATTTCTCCATATGTTCTATACAATTGTTTTTGTCCAAAAAATCACCTTGAATTCCTAATTGATAATAATTTTTGTTTTTGAGTCTCTTCAAGTTGAGTTAATTCTTTTTCTACTTCATTTCTTTTTTGTTTTCCTTCTTGATAAATTTTCATTGATTCTTCAATGGTTTCAATAAGTTTTGTATGAGTGTGTTTTAATGTTTCAAGGCTTATTACTCCTCTTTCACTTTCCCTTGCAATTTCAATTGAATTTGTCTTTAAAAGCTCTGCATTTTGTCTTAATAAATCCTCAGTGGTATCTGTTACCCTTTTTTGAATCTCTAAAGCTGTTTTTTGTTTGTTTAGTGATATGGTAAGGGCTATCTGGTTTTTCCATATAGGTATTGTTGTCAATATACTTGCTTGAATTTTATTTGCAAGAACTTTATCATTACCTTGAATAATACGGATTTGTGGAAGAGTCTGAATAGCAATTTCTCTACTAAGCCTTAAATCATGTATCCTCTTTTCCATCTCATTTAACATTTGAGCAAAATCATTATATCTTTGAATATCAAGCATATCTTTTGTCTGTTCTGCTTTAGTTTTAAGTTCCACTAATACGGTTTTTTTCAGTTCATTTAGCTTTAACTCCCCTGCCACAATATACATTTCTAGCTCATTTAAGTATTCTAAATTTTTATCATATAAAGAATCTAATATATTTATATCACGTATTAATTCTGACTTTGCCTTATCTAGAGAGACAACAATTTTATCAATGGTCTCAGTAACATCGTCTAGTTTTATTTTATAACTAGAAATATTTTTGGAAATCCTCTTTAAAAAAGGTATTTTTCTTTTTATTCCATCCTTTTCTTGTAGTTTTTCCATATCAATATCTTGCATAGTTGTAAGAAGTAATCCTAAATTTTCTCCAACTTCTCCTGTGTCTTTTGTTTTAACACCACTTAGTATTCCATCTGCAAATTTTGCAATATTTTTTTGCACGTCTGACCCAAAAAAAGCTATACTATTAGAATTTGAAATCTCTATATTGTCCTTTATTTTATTGACTTGTGCTATTTGATTTGAATCAAATTTTGATAAATCAACAGATAATTCTGTCTCACCTTTTTTTAACTCAACTAAGCTAGTACTATTTGTAGCCGGTGTTTCATTTGCTCTTTGATTAGTTTCATTATTGTCAATGTTATTTAATAAATCTTCAAAGCCCATTTAATTCCCTCCTTAAAAGTCTGCTTTTATCAAATCCTGAAGAGTTTTTAGGTCAATATTCAACTCAAAGTCACTTTTTTCATTTATATCCTTACAAGTAGTATATAACTTTTCGTTAATAATATAAAGGGTTTTTTTAAGTTCTTTTCTGTGGTTAATATCGTCATTTGATTTTTTTAAATTAACTAATATTTCCTCTATCTTGTCTATATACTTTAATAGCAGTAACTCTTTAACTGAAATAATTTTCTCAATATTTTTGTTATAAAAATTAATTATATAATAATAATACGACAAAAATGACATTAAGTTTGAAAAAATATTCTGATCTTTAATATTTATTAGGCTCTCTTCAATTCTAACAAGTGATTTTTTGGATGCATTCAATGTCTCTCTAACCTGACTTTTTTCATCAAATTTCTTTTCAGGTTCTGGTACTGGTCTATTTTGCTTTTTTCTTTTAAATATTCTAAAAATAAAAATCACTACTTTCTTTTTGTAAAATCCTTAAAGAAATCAAATTTTCTACATGATTTGCAATAATTACTTTAAATATTGCAAAAAAATATTACTTT
>DUVG01000069.1 GCA_012841175.1 Clostridium sp. | reverse complement strand
TTCCTCAGTCACAATACCACGGGGCACAGACATTTTTCCCTAAAAACTCTGAAGAAAGCAAAAGACTTGCCCAGTGTATTCAAAAATCACTAAAAGAACTGGTGGACCCTGAAAACAAAAGAGAGGCATTGGTAAAAGACACCGAAATACTTATTTTAAAAAATATAAAAAAGCCTACTGTTGTAGTTGAATGTGGTTTTTTATCTAATGCTGAAGAGGAACAAAAACTTTCCACACAGGAATACCAAGAAAAATTAGCTATGGCCATAAAAGAAGGGATAAAAAAATATTATGATAAAGGGTGAAATACAGAGGTCAGTACAGAGTTTTAGCATATGGGTTAGTAAATAGGTTTAATACAAGGAGGTTAAGACAAATTGCTAAACTCTAGACTGGCCTCTTCCCATGTTTTATAAAGATTCTCCAACTTTTTATTAAGTTCATCTTGCTCTTTTTGTAAATCCATAAGTTTCACATGGTCACTTAGTATTTCTTCTGACTGCATTTGTTCGTTTATTTCATCTAAACGGTTTTCAGCTTCAAATATTTCTTTTTCGGTATTAATTACAAGTTTTTCTAAACGTCTTTTTCTTGATTTTTCTTCTTTGCTGGCTAAGTGCTGCAGTTTGCCAGAAGAAATTTTTTCATTAGTATTTTCATTATCTTCATTTTGGATATTTATTTTATTTCTGTAAGATAAAAAATCCTGGTAATTTCCCTTAAAATCTATAATTGAAGACTCACTTTCAATATAAATAATTCTAGTGGCAAGTTTATTAATAAAATATCTATCATGGGAAACTACTATTAAAGTGTCTTCAAAATCATTAAGGGACTCCTCTAACACTTCTCTTGAATTAATATCTAAATGGTTTGTAGGCTCGTCTAAAAGAAGAAGGTTTGAGCCTGAGAGCATTACTTTAATCAGTGAGACCCTGCCCTTTTCCCCTCCACTTAAAGCTGATATTGGTTTAAAAACATCTTCACCCTTAAAAAGAAACATTGCAAGAACATTTCTAATTTCTGTTTGTAAAATATGGGGGTTTGCATTCCAAACTTCATCAAGCACTGTATTATCAGGGTTTAATGACTCTTGTACCTGATCATAATAGCTCATTTTAACATTATAACCATATCGAAAACTTCCAGAAGTTTGCTTAAGATTTCCTGAAAGTATTTTTAAAAGAGTTGTTTTTCCACAACCATTTGCCCCTAACACAAATAATTTTTCGCTTTTTTGCACATTAAAAGAGAGATTTTCAAACAAAGGCTTTTTAGGAAACTCCTTTGAAAGGTTTTCAACATATAAAACATCTCTTCCACTAGTGATACTGCTTTTAAATTTTATTTTGATTTTATCAGGTAAATTTTCTGGTTTATCTATTTTTTCCATTCTATCTATGGCTTTTTGTCTACTCTCTGCAGCAATAATATTTCTTTCTCTGTTCCATCTTTTTTGCTGCTGAATAAAGGCTTCCATTTTTGCAATTTCCTTTTGCTGCTGTTCATAGTGTTTTTGCTGTATTTCTCTATCTGAAGCCTTTTGTTTTATATAGGATGAATAGTTTCCATTATATAGCTTTACATGGCAATTTTCTATTTCTAAAATTTTGTCTGTAACTTTATCTATAAAAAATCTATCATGGGAAATAACCATTACAGATTTTTTGTATTCTTTTAAAAAGTTCTCCAACCATTCTATTGCATTAATATCTAGATGGTTTGTAGGTTCATCTAAAAGAAGAAGGTCAGGTTCTTTTAAAAGAAGTTTTGATAAAGAAAGACGGGTTTTTTGTCCACCGCTTAATTTACCAACTTTTAAATCAAAATTATCTTCTGAAAATCCTAAGCCCTTTAAAACACCTTTAGCACGACTGTTGTACTCAAATCCACCAAGCATTGAAAAATCCTCTGATAGGCGTGAGTATTCTTTCATATATGAGTTTAAAATTTCTTCATTTTTTTCAGTACTTATACACTTTTCCAACTCTTTTATACGTGCCTCCATATGAATAAAATGGGAATACACAGTTAGCACTTCTTCAAGTACAGAGTTATTCTCATCAAGTCCGGAATTTTGTTCTAAATATCCAAGGTTTAAGTCTTTGGAGGTGTATATTTCTCCACTTTCAGGTGTATATTCTGAAGTAATTATTTTAAAAAGGGTGGTTTTACCAGCACCATTAACTCCTACAATACCAACTTTATCTGTATTTTTTATGCTAAAGGACACATTATTTAATATTTTATTTATTCCAAATGAAAAACTTACCTTATTGCAGTTTAGAATAATAATGGCAATCACATCTTTCTTTTAAGCTTACAACACCAATTGTAGCAAAAATCATATGTGTAAGCAATATTGACAATAAAATAACAAAGGTGTATAATCACAGTGGTTTAATTGTGGTTTTAAGATATGATATGGTTCCACCATTATTTTTATAAGAGGTGAAGTGAATGAGCGGAGATAAAAAAATATCCATGGCTGTGATAAAACGTTTGCCAAGATATTATAGATACTTAGCAGACTTACTAAGAATGGATATAACAAAGATATCTTCAAAAGAGTTAAGTCAGCGAATGGGGATAACTGCCTCCCAAATACGTCAGGATTTAAATTGTTTCGGTGGGTTTGGTCAGCAGGGCTATGGATATAATGTAGAATCCTTATTTAATGAAATTGGAAACATCCTTGGAGTTAACGATAAGTTTAAAGTGGTTATCATTGGTGCAGGTAACATGGGACAGGCTCTTGCCAATTATTCAAATTTTGAAAAGAGAGGGTTTAATTTAATAGGAATATTTGATGTAGATCCTAATTTAATAGGAAAAGAAATAAATGGGATAGAAATATTAGACTTTAATCTTTTTGAGGAATTTGTTAAAAATAAAACTATTGATATTGCCATGCTCTGTGTACCTTATGAGAAAACTCCTTCTGTAGCAGAAAGAATAGCTGGTTTAGGAGTAAAAGGACTTTGGAATTTTTCTCCTATGGATCTAAAGATTACTCATGATGTTATCATTGAAAATGTTCATTTAAGTGACAGTTTAATGGTTCTAGGATATAGACTTAAAGAAAAATTAAGAAGAGATGGTCTATTAGATACAAAAAACTAATAAAAAATTCAAAATAACAAAAGAGATCAGATCTCTTTTGTTATTTTGAATTTTTGCAAACTATTTTAATTCTCTTAGTTTAATTTATAATTTATTTAACACTGTAATAAATTCAGGATATGCTATGTCTAAAATTTGTGTTTTTCTTATCATAGTTTCTTCTTCTGCTATAAGGCCTGCAACACAAAGAGACATTGTAATTGCTGCATCATTATATCCTTCTACAATAGTTCCTTTAAGTTCTTTACCACCTTCTACAATCATTCCGTCTTCAGTTTCTTTAATAGATGCACCAAGTTTTGAAAGTTCTCTAACTATATATTGTAATCGGTTGGATTCTTTTATTTTAAATCCATTTAAATCTTTAAATACTGTAGTTCCCTTTGCCATTGTAGCTGCAACAGCAATAACTGGTATCTCGTCAATAAGTCTTGGTATCAAAGCACCTTTTATTTCCGTTGCTTTAAGGGAAGAAGATGTAACTCTTATATCCGCTACTTTTTCGTTATTTACAGTTTTTTCATTAAGAAGCTCTATTTTTGCACCCATTGACTTGTATACATCAAGGATTCCTGTTCTTGTAGGGTTTACTCCCACATTTTTAATTACTACATCAGAATCAGGTACTAATAGAGCTGCTGTTATAAAATAAGCTGCAGTTGAAATATCTCCAGGTATTTTAATATCATTAGCATAAAGATTTTCAATTCTTTTAGAAGTTACTTCAAGACCATCAATTTTTAAATCAGCTCCTAGATGATTTAGCATTAATTCTGAATGGTCCCTTGATTTGATTTTTTCAATAACTTTTGTTTCTCCCTCTGCATAAAGTCCAGCAATTAGCATAGGGGATTTAATATAAGTGTCTAAAATGGACAAATTAGAAGTTACTCCTTTTAGTTTAGAAGGTGTTATTCTAAGAGGACATAAGTTTCCAGAATCTCTTCCATCAATATTTGCCCCCATTTGTCTTAAATGCGTTACAACTTTACCTACAGGTTTTCGAAGTGCAGAGTCATCTCTAGTTATCACAGAACTAAAAGGCTGGCCTGATAATACTCCTAGCAGTAATCGCAGTGCTGTTCCAGATGTACCAGAATTTAAAACGGTAGTGGGAGGTTTTAAACTATAAAGTCCATTTCCGTGAATTCTAACTTTATTATCTGGCAATATTTCGATTTTTACTTGCATTTTCCTAAAGGAGTTAATTGTACTAAGACAATCCTCATTCATTAAAAGACCGTCAATTTCAGTAGTTCCTTTTGCCAAAGAAGCGAAAAGAATAGCTCTGTGTGAAATAGATTTATCACCTGGTACCGTTACTTCGCCTCTTAATGAGTCTCTTTTCTCAACTAACACTCTAAATTCCCCCATTCCTTGAGTATATAAAAAACTAGCATTATAATTTAAGTTGGTTAATATAAACAACTTAAAAAAACTTCTCGTGAAATTTATCGGGTATTTAAAATATAAGTTTAATTTTTAAACCTATATTTTAAATACTGTATAACCTTTACTAGTGAGCAGGTCATAGGATATGTTCACGCTGTAAGAATCAGGTAATGTGATTCGTAAGCATCCTTGCTCAAATTCTCTGCTGTTTGATACATTTATATTTTTAATATTTACACCATTTTGTCCTAATAAAGTTGCTATATCACCAATTATACCAGGTCTATCTATTACGTCTACCACCAATTCATTTAAAGGCTGGATTAAGCCCTTTTGATTATCTGAAAAGGAGTCTCTGTATAATTTGGCAGATTCAAAAAAATTGTAAATATTCTTAGAATCATTATTATCAATATATTCCATAAAACTGTGTACTGTTTCTATAAAATCAAATAATATTTTTTTAATTTTTTCTGAATTACTTAAAACTATATTTTCCCACATTTGAGGGCTAGAAGATGCTATTCGTGTTATATCTTTAAATCCTCCTGCTGCAAGAGTTTGCATTTTTTTATCTTCTGAGTCAGAATTCTTTACCAGGTTTACAAGAGCAGAAGCTATCACGTGAGGTACATGACTTATTGTTGCAGTTATTTTATCATGTATTTGAGCATCTAGTTTTAATGGAATTGCACCTATACCTTCAATTATTTCACATAAAGTATTCATATGGTCGTCTGTAGAGTTTTTAGTGTGTGAAAGTATATAGTAAGCATTTTCAAAAAGGTGGGCATAACTTGATTTAAAGCCCATCTTTTCTGCCCCCGTCATTGGATGTCCTCCAATAAAGCAGGGGGGATTATCTAGTGAGTTGATATAATCTATAATATTGCCTTTTGTACTTGAAGTATCGGTTATTATGCAATTATCTTTAACATTATCTTTAAGTGTCTTTATATATGAAATTGTGGTACTAACAGGTGTACATATAAAAATAATGTCTGAATCAAATATATATTCATCAAGTTTGGAAAAACCTCTTGTTATATATCCTTCCTCTAGGGCCTGATTTAAAGACTCTACATTGTTATCAACTGCTGCTATATTAGTTATATTCATGCGCTCCTTTAAGGCCTTTACAATTGACCCCCCAATAAGTCCAAGACCTATAACAGAGATTTTTTTATCCACCATATTTAAATTCTCTTTCTATTATTTTAGCTAAATTTTCAATGTCTTTGCACAGACTGCCAAACTCATCAGGTGACAATTGCTGTGCCGCATCTGAAAGTGCTAGCTTAGGATGGGGGTGAACTTCAACAATTAGGCCATCTGCTCCAGCAGCTATAGCAGCTTTTGAAAGAGCACTTATGTAAATTGATTTTCCAGCAGCATGACTTGGATCCACTATTATTGGCAGATGACTTAAATGCTTAATTACTGGTATAGCACTTATATCTAATGTATTTCTTGTAGCTGTTTCAAAGGTACGAATACCCCTTTCGCATAATATAACATTGTAGTTGCCTTCATTCATTATGTATTCTGCAGCATTTAGCCATTCATCTATAGTTGTAGCAACTCCTCTTTTAAAGAGAACTGGTTTCTTTGAACGGCCAACCTCACGCAATAGTTGAAAATTTTGAACATTTCTTGCCCCTATTTGAAACATATCTACATATTTATCTGCTATTTCAACAGCCTTTTCACTTGTAACCTCAGAAACTATAAGAAGTCCAGTGGCTTCCTTTGCTTCTTTTAGAAGTTTGAGGCCTTCCTCTTCTAGACCTTGAAATGCATAAGGAGATGTTCTAGGCTTAAAGGCTCCACCTCTTAAAAACTGAGCCCCTGCCTTTTTAACTTCTTTGGCAGCTTCTAATATTTGTTCTCGACTTTCTACTGCACAAGGACCAGCCATTACAACTAGTTCTTTTCCACCTATTTTAACACCATTTATATCTATTACAGTTGAATTTGGTTTGAATGTCTTACTTGATAATTTATATGATTCTGCTATGTGAACAAGCTTTTCTACCCCTGACATTAATTCTAAAGGAACATCACCAAGTTTTCTTTTGTCACCAATAATACCTATAATAGTACGTTCTGTACCTTGGGAAATATGAACTCCAAGTCCTAAGGAGCTTATCACCTTGGATACTTCTTGTATTTCTCTTTCCTTAGAATCAGGCTTCATTACAATAACCATAGTAGCAACCATCCTTTTATTTAAAATATAAAAATATTCTTACTAATAGACTAAAACTTATTCTTAATGTACAATGATAAACTTAAATTGTCAACAGAAATATGTAACAATAGGATGGAGTAAAAAACCATTTACGATTTTTAACATATGTGTTACAATTCTAAGAACGAGATAAATTTATTTTAACAAATTTATATTAATAAAGAGGGAATTTTAATTATTAGTTGAATATAAAAATAGATATAATAAATTCTAATAAAATAGATTATAATAAAGAGTGAATAAAGTACTATCTTTTTTGAAAATAATGCAGAATCTTATGTAATAATTTGGTACAACTCCTTAGAAATGCAAACCAAGAAAGAACTTTTGAAAAGTTCGATTAGCTTTTGAAAAGTTCAAATTTAAATATATAAGGGGGAATTATTATGAAAGACCTAAACACAGGAAAAATTCGAAATGTCTGTTTGCTGTCACATGGTGGACATGGAAAGACAACTCTTGCAGAAGCCATGCTTTTTAATACTGGAGTGCTTGAGAGATTTGGAAAGGTCGAAGATGGTACAACTACCTCTGACTATGATCCAGAAGAAATTAAAAGAAGAAACTCATTATTCATGTCTATATGTCCTTGCGAGTGGAAAAATCATAAAATTAATATCATTGATGTTCCTGGATATTTTGATTTTGTTGGAGAAGTAAAACAGGGGATTAGAGTTTCTGACAGTGCGCTAATACTTGTTTCAGCCAAAAGTGGAGTTGAAGTAGGTACTGAAAAAGCTTGGGAATATGTAAATGAAAGAAAAATTCCTAAAATGTTTTTTATAAATAAAATGGATGAGGAAAATGCAGATTTTAATAAAGTTTTTGATCAATTGGTAGATACTTTTGGAAAAAGTGTTATTGCAGCAGAACTACCAATAATTGAAGGTGGCAAGTTTGTAGGTTGTGTTAATGTTGTTAACATGAAAGCTTATAAATTCGGAAAAGACAAATTAGAGGAAGTTGAAATTCCTTCTGATTTAAAAGATAAAATTGAGGAAGCTAGAAATGTGTTAAACGAAGCTGTTGCAGAAACAGATGAAGAACTTATGGAGAAGTTCTTTGATGGTCAAGAGTTTACAGCAGAGGAAGTAAATAATGGTCTTAAATCGGGAATAGAAAACGGATTTATAACTCCAGTGTTTTTAGGAAGTGCAGTTAATAATCTAGGAGTTAAAAATTTAATGGACTCAATTATAGATTTAATGCCTGCTCCATCCAATCAAAAGATTGTAAAGGCTAAAAAGAAAGATTCTGATGAGATTTGTGAGTTGGAAATCTCAAAAGATGCTCCTCTTTCAGCTTTAGTATTTAAAACAATTGCAGACCCATTCGTTGGAAAAATATCAATGATTAGAGTATATTCAGGAACTTTGAAATCTGATTCTGTAGCATATAATACTACTACTGGAAAAAATGAAAAAATATCTCAACTGTTTTTACTAAGAGGTAAAAAGCATATACAGGTAGACCAATTAGTAGCAGGAGATATAGGGGCAGTTGCAAAGCTTCAAAATGTTAATACAAATGATACTCTTTGTGCCCAGTCTAATGCTGTAGAATTAGAAAAAATAGTTTTCCCAGAACCTGTTATATCTATGGCAATTCAGCCTAAGGCAAAAGGTGATGAAGAGAAAATAGGAAGTGGTCTTAGCAGACTTCAAGATGAAGATCCAACATTTAAAGTGGAAACAAATGTAGAGACAAATCAAATGCTCATTTCAGGAATTGGGGAAGTTCACTTAGACGTTGTGGTAAGTAAATTAAAGACTAAGTTTGGAGTAGAGGTTGAGCTAGCTGATCCAAAGATTCCATACAGAGAGACTATTAAAAAGAAGGTTAAAGTAGAAGGAAAGCATAAGAAACAATCTGGTGGTCATGGTCAGTATGGACATGTTTGGATTGAATTTGAGCCTGGAGAAACAGAAGAATTGACTTTTGAAGAAAAGATTTTTGGTGGTGCAGTCCCAAGACAATATTTTCCAGCAGTTGAAAAGGGACTTCAGGAAAGTATTAGAAAAGGTGTATTGGCAGGCTATCCTGTAGTTAACTTAAAAGCAACGCTAGTTGATGGATCTTATCACTCTGTTGACTCTTCTGAAATGGCTTTTAAGATGGCAGCTAGCCTTGCATACAAAAAAGGTCTTCCTCAAGCTTCACCAGTTTTATTAGAGCCTATAGTACATGTGGAAGTTTATATCCCAGATAGCTATATGGGTGAAATAATAGGTGATTTAAATAAGAGAAGAGGAAGAGTATTAGGAATGAATCCTTACGAGAATGGTATGCAAAAAGTTGAAGCAGAAGTTCCACAAGCAGAAATGTTTAAATATGCTACAGATTTAACGTCAATGACTCAAGGTAGAGGAAAATTCAAACTCTGGTTTGAAAGATATGAGGAAGCACCTCCACATGTAAGCGAAAAAGTAATTGAAAAAGCTAAGTTAGAAAGTGGAGAAGCTGGTAATTAATATTTTTTAGATTTATATAAAAGGCCCAGGTTATTTGATAACTTGGGCTTGATTAGTTCACAATTTCACACTATTTATGAAAAAGCTACAACAATACAAGGAAAAATATTGAAAAAGCATAGAAAATTAATTTATGGCGAGGGTTATGAGGAAGACAAATAAAAACCGTGTATGGGAAATAGATATGGCAAGAGGGATACTTATAATACTTATGATTATATTGCATACCCTTTTTAATTTAGAATATTTCTATAAAAAACCTATAAATTATTCTTATGGTTTTGTGGATATGATAAGAATCATAGTTGCATCTTCTTTTATATTTATTTCTGGAATAAGTACTTTTTTTAGCCGAAGTAGCTTAAGGCGGGGCTTGATAGTTCTTTCTACTGCAATTATCATTACTTTGGCTACATATATATTAAACAAGGAAGAATATATTGTATTTGGGATTTTGCATATGCTAGCAATATGTATGCTTATTTCACCTGCATTAAAAAAGCTTAAAAAGCGTTGGCTTTTTATTTTGTTGGTTGAACTTATTTTAATAAGCCTTATAATTTCTAATATACAAGTTAAAAGCAATTATTTTTTCATGTTTGGGCTAAGAAATAAAGATTTTATTTCATTAGATTATTATCCCCTGCTTCCTTGGTCTTTCTTCTTTGTTGCAGGTATTTTGCTAGGCAAAACAATATATAGAGAAAAGAAAAGTATTTTTTCTTTTCAAGTAAAAGATAATTTTATAAGTTTTTTAGGAAGACACTCACTTTTAGTATATCTTATACACCAACCTGTTATTTTGGCAATAATGTTTTTATTCTCCAATTACAAAAATGAATAAACCAATTAAAGTACGAATACTATTTTGTTTTTTTTGAAAAAATAAAATAGAGGTTTATAGATAAAAAATTTTATCATAGAAAAATAGATTTTTTGAAAAAGGAGAATATAATAAAATGGCAAATAAAAATAATAAAAATAATATAAAGGATGAGAAAATAGAAGATACCACTCAATATGGAGAATTTATATCATCTTTTCATCAATGGATTACTCCTGAAAAACAGAGAGAAAAAGCACGTCATTTAGCGCAAGTAACAAAAAATAATAGTGAAACAAATAAAAAGCAAGTCTAATCTAAATTGTATTTTTAAATATCATTTGTAAATAATTAAATTTTAAAGGGGGTTATAGCCTTTTTCCCCCTTGAAATTTTTTTAAAAATAAAATATAATAATATTAAAGGTCAAAGATAGTCAAAGTAAACAAACGAAACAAACTAAAGAGGGTGGTGGATATGGCAAAACTTAGTGATTTAATAGAAGCTTTTATTAAGCAGTTGATTAACGATACTGATGGATATATTGAAATACAAAGAAATGAACTTGCAAATCAGTTTAACTGTGTACCTTCTCAAATTAACTATGTTATAGATACAAGGTTTACAACGGATAGAGGCTATTATGTAGAGAGCAGGCGAGGTGGGGGAGGGCATATAAGAATAAAACGAGTGAGCATAAAGCATAAAGACAAAAATTATCTTATGCACATTGTTGCATCCATGGGTGATAGTATTTCTCAGCAGACAGCCCAGGCCTTCATTAATAATTTTATTGACTATGACATAGTATCAGAAAAGGAAGGATTAATGCTAAAAGCAGCAACAAGTGATAAGGTTTTATCTATTGTTCCCGTGAATCAAAGAGGCTATTTAAGAGCTAATATTTTGAAAAATATGCTAGTATGCATTTTAACATAAATAATAATTAGTGGCTGCTTTTAAGAGGCCGTAGAAAGGAGAGAAATTTATGTTATGTCAAAAATGTCAAAAAAAAATTGCAAACATTCAGTTTACTCAGATAATAAATAACAATAAACATGTTTTATACCTTTGTGAAAATTGTGCCAAGGAAGAAGGAAAGTTAAAAATCGGCTCTCCTTTTAGTATAAATGATTTTTTTTCAGGTATTATGGGAGTTCCATACATGTCATCTGTTTCGCCTCAAAGCACAAAAATGATATGTAATACATGTAAAATGAGTTATGATGACTTTAAGAAAACTGGAAAGATTGGTTGTGCAGATTGCTATAAAACATATGGAGAAAAACTTATGCCATTATTAAAAAGGCTTCATGGAAATGTTCAATATAACGGGAAAATACCTGAAAAAATTTATAGCAGAGCAAAAGTATCAAGGGAAATTAGAAAATTAAAAGAACAGCTTAATGTTTTTATAAAAAATGAAGAGTACGAAAAAGCAGCTGAAATAAGAGACCAAATAAAGGAAATGGAAGCAAAAGAAAAAGGACTAGAAATATAAAGTATAAAATTTTTAGCAATAAGGAGGGAATATTGATGAAAGGGTGGTATATAGAAAAAGGACCAGAATCAGATGTAGTTATAAGTAGCAGAATACGACTTGCCCGAAACTTTAAAGATTTCCCTTTTCCTTTTAGAATGAAAAGGGAAGATGAAGAACAAGTACAAAAAAAAGCAAAAGAGATTATAGTTGAAAAAGATAATGATATTGCTAAGTTTGAATTTACAGATATGCAAAGCCTGACTCCTTTAGAAAGGCAGATGCTTGTTGAAAAACATCTTATAAGCTCGGAATTGGCAGATAGTCAAATGAGAAGCGGCGTTATCCTTAGCAATGATGAAAAAGTGAGTATAATGATAAATGAAGAAGATCATTTAAGGATTCAGTGCCTTTTTCCGGGAATGCAGCTAGAGAATGCGTGGAATTTATGCAATGATATAGATCACCTTTTTGAGGAAAATGTAGATTTTGCATTTGAAGAAAGCTTTGGATATCTAACCAGTTGCCCTACAAATGTTGGAACTGGAATAAGAGCATCTGCAATGCTGCATCTTCCAGCCCTTACCATGACAGGATATATAAAGGGAGTTCTTGAAGTATGTAGTAAACTTGGAATAACCGTTAGAGGGATGTATGGAGAAAATTCTGAAGCCATGGGAAATATGTTTCAAATATCTAATCAAGTTACTTTAGGACAGACGGAGGAAGAGATAATTGCAAATATAAAAAATATTGCAAATCAGATTATTTCTCAAGAAAGAATGTTTAGAAAGGAACTTCATAAGCAAAATCCCTTTAGGTTTGAAGACAAGATATTCAGATCATTAGGAATATTATCTAATGCTAGAATACTTTCGTCTGAAGAGAGTTTTAAATTGCTTTCTGATGTTAGACTAGGAGTGGATATGGGTATAATTACTAACATAGATATCAAAATTCTTAACGAAATATTTATAAGCATACAACCTGCGAATTTACAATATTTAGTTGGAAAGCAGCTTCTTGCAGCTGAAAGGGATATTAAAAGAGCAGAACTAATTAGAGAAAAGCTAAATTAGCCAATTTGCTTTTTATTAGGAGTCTAAGAGTATTTTAAAACAGATATGATGGGAGGATTGACGTATGTATGGACGTTTTACAGAAAAAGCCGAAAAAGCAATGAAATTTTCACAGGAAATAGCAGCGGAATTAGGACATAGTTATGTAGGAACAGAGCATTTACTTTACGGACTTCTTAAAGAAGGAAGTGGTATAGCAGCTCGTGTATTGCAAGGTCAGGGAATGACAGACGATAAGATATTAAAGCAAATTGAAGAACTTATAGGTAGAGGAGAGAAGATGAAAGAACAGCCTTTAGGCCTTACTCCTAGGACAAAAAGAGTTCTTGAATTAAGTTTTAGAGAAGCAAGAAAAATAGGTCATAATTATATAGGAACAGAACACTTACTTCTTGGAATTTTAAAAGAAGGAGAAAGTGTTGCAGTTAGAATAATGATGGATTTAGGCATTGATCCTCAAAAACTGTTTCATGAAATGGTTAAAATGTTAAATGAGGAAGCACCAAGTGCAGGGGGTAGTCCAAAAACCAGTAAAAGCTATTCAAACACTCCTGTACTAAACCAGTTTGGAAGAGATTTGACAGAAATGGCCAGGGAAGCTAAATT
>DUVG01000068.1 GCA_012841175.1 Clostridium sp. | reverse complement strand
CAAAAAGAGAAGGGCGAAAAAAAGTAACAGCAGTTCACAAAGCTAATATTATGAAAAAAACCGATGGTATGTTTCTTGCCATAGCAAAAGATATTGCTAAAGAGTACCCGGATATTGAATTTGAAGAGATGATTATTGATGCAATGTGTATGAGGCTTGTACAAGTACCTGAAACATACGATGTTTTGGTACTTCCTAATCTTTACGGAGACATAGTGTCTGATTTGTGTGCAGGGCTTGTTGGTGGCATGGGATTTGCCCCAGGAGCTAATATTGGAAGTGAATATGCTGTTTTTGAAGCAGTTCATGGCAGTGCGCCGGATATTGCAGGAAAAAATATCGCCAATCCTACAGCACTTATTTTATCTGGAATACATATGCTAAAACATATAGGTGAGGTGGAGGCATCAAACAAAATAGAAAGTGCTTTATCTAGTGTATTAAAAGAAGGTAAAGTACTCACCAAAGACATAGGTGGAAGTGCTTCTACAACAGAGTTTACAGACTACGTTATTTCAAAAATCCTCGTTTAAAGAATTGGAGGGAAAAAGTGGGAGAACTCTCTAAAACAGATTTATCTTCTGCTGTAGTTTTTATTCCAGGTTTTCTTGGTACAGAAATTTATGAAGAAGGGATATTGACCAAAAAATTATGGCCTGTAATTGATCCCTTATTGCATAGGAGAATGGCTCTTAACATCAATGGAGAGCCTAATACTGATTCTAAAGGGAATTATCTCACATATCCTGGAGATGTGTTTGAAACTTATTGGCCCTTTCTTGGAGGACACAATCAAACTAAAATATTTTTAGATGCACTGAGAAATGCAGGGATTAATGTTGTTAAAGTACCCTATGACTGGAGATTGGATCTTTCTCATAAAAACACAATGAAGGCAGTTGAAAATGGAATAAATTATGCCCTAACATATACCAAGGGAAAGCCTGTCACAATAGTTGCACATAGTGCAGGTGGGCTTGTGGCAAGATATTATCTTTTGAAAAATCCAGATGCTCCAGTGGAAAATTTTATCAACATTGGCTCACCTAATCTTGGAACGCCAAGGGCAATGAAAAGCTTAATAATGGGGGATAATTTAGGGGTACCCATATTGATAAATGCTATTTGCAAAAAAATGGTCCGAAATATGCTTTCGGTGTATCAACTTTTACCTGGAGAGAGATTTGTAAATGTATATAATGAAATTTATAAGGATTTCAATTATAGAACATTTTATTATGATGAATATAATAATATTACAGATTACAACAGCACAAAAAACTATATAGAAAACAACTAAAATACTGATTTATTTGGACAGGGGATGCTTTTTAGAGATGAAATTGAAAATCATCAGCTAAATTCCCCCATTAATGAATATAGGTTTACAGGATACAGGCGTTCTAATATCATGCAAATTATTAGAAAAGAAGAAACTAAGTGCAAAATGTTTTTTGGTATTGGAGATGGAATAGTACCAATTAAAAGTGCTGATATGAATGATAATAATGCCAAAGTTTATTATTTTGATTTATCACATATGGGACTTCTATCAAACAGTGTTGTAAGT
>DUVG01000067.1 GCA_012841175.1 Clostridium sp. | reverse complement strand
CCAGCTAGTAAGAATATGAGTACAGTTATACAAAAATGGAGAGAAAAAAAATAAAGGAGGGATATATTGGGCACATCAAGTTCCTTTAAAGGTAAAAAAGGGGATGCATTATTACCTAATGATTTTTTACTAGAAGATGACAATAACGAGAACGAGGATAATAAAAAAGATTTAGATAACCCAAATTGGACAGTGGCCAAAAGCTCTATGAGTAAATACATTTCCTCTGGCGGAAACATCGGTAGCTCGAAAAAAGTTGTTAGCAATTATATTCGTGCAACAGCTGGAGCTAAAGCTTTTTCATCAAGGCAAGGTATAGGTTCCGCTGGAAGTAATTTTTCTCGTTTATTGAGCAGTATAACAAAAAATGGATTTACAACCACAATTGCTGGATTGGGAAATCAATTTAAAAACAAATCAACTGTAGAGTCTATATCTCTTTTGGTAAATTACGTTGTAGAAAATTCCATATCAAAAGATGATATAGCGATAAGGAGTGCTACAGTAAACACCTTAGAAGCATTAAGTTCATTGTTAAATGATAAAGATTCTTTAACTGAAATTGAAGCAATATACTTACTTCAATATTTTACCAGGGAATTGATTTGGCAAGTAATGTTAGTTGATTATGGACATTCGTTTGAAAAAATGGGAAGTGACATTGAAGAGGCTATGAAAGCAGAAAAAAAAATTAAAGAATACATTCAGGCCTGTGTTGAGGTAGGGTTTAGCTCATCTCGAGACAATTATTTTACAGAAGATTCATTTAATAAGATTTTAATTTCTTGCTTGGAGATTATGGAGGAATAAAATGAAAATATATTGTACGAATGAATCAATAGATGATATTCCTGAAGGCTATGATGAAAAACTAGATATAACAAACAAGCAAGATATTGGTTTTAGCTTTTGGGATAATTATATAAAATTAGAAAAAGAGTTTTCAAAACTAGCTATTGATTTACTATATTTGTCTATTTTTGTATTTGTTTGTGACCGAATAGTAAAAAGAGATAATCAAAATGATAGTTGGACTAGGACTATTGATTTGAACGTTCCTGTATCTGATATAGATTTTTGGAACTCTCAAAAAGCATTAGTAATTGAAATGTTAAATTTTTTAAGTGGTGATAATTGGAACTTTGAATTCAGAGCCAAAAAGGTATTCCAAGAAGAATTATATTATTCATCTAAAAAATATAAGGAGCTAGAAAAAAGAAGTTACGATAAAATATGTATGTTTTCAGGTGGCTTAGACTCTTTTATAGGGGCAATAGATTTGCTTGAAGAATCAACCTCTTCAATATTGCTAGTTAGCCATTACGGCGGAGGGAAAGGAACTAAAAGCTATCAAGACAGTATTTTTGATGCTATAAAAAAGCAATATAAGCTGGATGAGAAAGATCAAATTCAGTCTTATGTGGTTGCAAAAAATGGAATAGAAGATACAACTAGGACAAGGTCTTTTATGTTTTTTTCTCATGCTATAGCCTACGCTTCAGCCTTTGGAAGAAAAACACAGCTATATATTCCAGAAAATGGGTATATTTCATTAAATATACCTTTATCAGGAGCAAGATTCGGTAGTAGTAGCACTAGAACAACACATCCATACTATATGAGCAAACTACAAAATCTTATAAACAATATGAATTTAGATATTGAAATTGTCAACCCTTATCAATTTAAAACTAAAGGTGAAATGATGAAGGATTGTAAAAATAATAATTTTCTAAAAGAGGAGTATGTTAACACTATGTCTTGTTCCCACCCAGATAATGGAAGATTTAAAAAAGAAAAAACATCAAAACACTGTGGCGACTGTATCCCTTGTATAGTTCGAAAAGCGGCTATAATTTCAGCTTATGGGGAAGATGAAACAGAGTATAGGCACAAAAACTTAAACCAATCTGAAGCTGGAGTTTTAAACAGAAATGCTTTTCTGCAAATGCTTAAAAAGCATAATCCAAAGAGGGCAATTTTTGATATACAAAAATCTGGTCCGTTAATAGATAACTTGTTTGAATTCGCTGATGTTTATAATAGGAGCATAGAAGAATTAAATGAAATATTTAAAGAGGTTGATGTGAATGAAGTTGATTGATTTTCACTGTCATCCAGATTTATACAATAATAATTTTAAAATATTAGACAATGATAATAAAATAGTATTTATGACAAATTTGCCAGTTTTATTTGAAAGATATTATTCAAAATTTAAAGATTCAGAAAATATATTTTTGGCTTTAGGTTACCATCCAGAATTGGTTGAAGAGTACCCTAACTATTTTGACGATTTTAAATGTAATTTACATAATACAAGATTCGTGGGAGAAGTAGGGCTAGATAATTCTGAAAGCAATAAACATTCTTTTGAAAAACAATTGAAAATTTTTAGAGGAATAATGGAAAAGTGTAATAGTACTGGTGGAAAAATTATATCAATTCATTCAAGAAAAGCTGAAAGTTACATCTTTGAGGAATTTATTAATAACAATAACATCTATATTCTACATTGGTACACAGGCACTCTTAAAAGATTACTAGATGCTATGAAAAGAAATGAAAATGTCTATGTATCAGTCAATTTAGATATGGTAAGGACAAAAAAAGGAATTAACTTAATTGATGCTATTCCCTTAGAAAAAATCGTTTTAGAAACAGATGCTCCTTTTACAAAAGAAAGTAAAATAAGATATGATTATAAAATCTTAGAAGATACTAGTATCCAAATAGCAAAAATAAAAGAATGTAATTTAGCTGATGTTATCATTCAAATTCAAACTAATTCAAAAAAAATATTAGGATAGGAAGTGTCTATCTCTCCACTTCCTTATCCATATAATTCTCATAGTTTTTCTTATAATGAACTAGCTCAGAAAACAAATTATTTGACTTAGAATACTCTTCCATAAGGGTATTCTTTTTTTCTTGGAATTGATCAAGTTCTTTAAGAATATCCTTAGATTTGGAAACAGAGTCATGGGTTTTAATTATAGCTTTCGAAGCAACAGTATAGAGCTTTAATTCAGCGGAATACTCCCTGGCAAAACTCTCGTCATTTGGATTAGCTTTATGAT
>DUVG01000066.1 GCA_012841175.1 Clostridium sp. | reverse complement strand
GAAAAAATAAAAAAATATAATTCCTATATTTCTAAAATGATTTCAACTATTAAAAATCAAACTACCCAGCTAAATTGTACTTCTATAAAAGAATTTACAATAGAAGAACTTTTAGGTGTAATAAAATATAGTCTAAAGAACAATGAAAAGCTTGATAGGTGTAATCTTAATATTGAAATTAATATTAATGTTAAAACCAGAATATCAGGGGATATAAGAAGTTTAGCTAAAATAATTGACAATCTACTAATAAATGGAATTGAATCATATAATGAAAATGATGAAAAGCAGTTTAGGATAGACCTTAGCATATATTTAGATAAAAAATCAATTATATTTAAAATCAGGGATTATGGAAGAGGAATATCAAAAGATGTTAAAGACAAAATATTTAAACACATGGTGACAACAAGAGATAAAGACGGAACAGGAATAAGTTTACTTTTATCTTATTCCACTATAAAAGGAAGATTTGGAGGGGAAATGTGGTTTGAAGAAGTAAAAGAAAAGGGAAGTGCCTTTTATATATCAATACCTGTTAGAAAACTATGAGATTTTTTGATATAGATTTTTTGATATTATATACTATAGATTAAGGAAATACTATGAATAAAGAAATTAGGGGTGAAAATAGATGCTTGATGATTTTAAGTCTATGGTTAATGATAGTGAGAACATAGTGTTTTTTGGCGGAGCAGGAGTATCTACTGAAAGTGGCATACTGAGAAATTTTTTGAGTTTTATAAAAGCAAAATGATATATAAAGATGCAAAGGCAAACAACGCTCACAAAGCACTTGCAAGGCTTGAGAAGAAAGGGAAGCTTAAAGGGGTAGTTACTCAGAATATTGATGGGCTGCATCAGATGGCTGGTTCTAAAAATGTTATTGAGCTTCATGGAACCATTCATAAAAATTTTTGCATTGACTGTAATGAGGGTTTTGACTTAAGCTATGTTATAAATAGTCCTGAAATTATTCCAAGATGTAATAAGTGTAATGGCATTGTAAAGCCCTATGTAGTTTTATATGAAGAGCCTCTTGACTCATATACAATTGAAGAGGCTGTAAAGTATATTAGAAATGCCAGTATGTTGATTATAGGGGGGACTTCTTTGGCAGTTTATCCTGCTGCAGGTTTGGTTCAATATTTTAAAGGGGACAAACTAGTTCTTATTAACAAGTCTTCAACTCCTTACGACAAAAAAGCAAATTTAGTAATAAATGATAGTATAGGAAAAGTATTAGGCAGTTTATTTGATGATTTACATTAAAAAATTTTTTTTTAAATATAATACTACCATTTATGCTGTTTTGATGTATAATTATCTTAGTGAATTATTTACACCTTATAGATGAATGGAGAAATAGAAAGTGTTAGAAAATATAAAGACAGTTGATGGACATGTACATACTTTTTCCTCTGACGAAATAGCAAAAAAGATAATAGAATCTTTTAACAAAGTGTATTCTATTGATTTTAATCTTCTAGGGGAAGGTACAATAGAAGATTTGATTCAGGGGATGGATTCAACAGGGATTGATTACTCTGTAATGGCAAATTTTGCACCACCTAAAATTCTTGATATTAATAACATGTGGACTTTACAAATGTCTAAACTAAACAAGTGTCTTATTCCATTGGTGAGTTTTCATCCTGATATAGGTAAAGACATGATTCCCCTATTAGAAAAATATATAAACTTAGGTGCAAAAGGTATTAAATTTCATAATATGTCCCAGGGATTTAAACCTACACATCCTGCATTAGAGCCTCTTTATGCTTTTTGCAACCAAATTGCTTTTCCCATTGAGTTTCACTGTGGGAGAGTTTCAAATGCAAGGCTTAATGAATATTCTGATGTAGAATGCATAATACCAGTATTGGATAAATATCCAGATATTCCTGTAATACTCACTCACATGGCTGATGGGAATATAGATGATGTTATAAAACTTTCAAAAGAGTACAAAAATGTGTATTTTGATACATCAATTGTTATAAGTGGCTATCCTGGTATATTAGAGACAAATGAGCCTAGCTGGCTTGATGATGCTGTGGTTGTTGACGTAATAGGCACTATAGGTGTAAAAAAAATTCTTTTTGGCTCGGACTATCCTTGGGGAAGCCCTAGACATGATTTACATAGAATTATCAATTTAAATTTAACTTGTGAAGAGAAAAGCCTTATATTAGGTGAAAATGCAATTAAAATTTTTAACATTGATTTTGACAATTAATATAATTTTATGTATATAAAGAATTTAGGAGGTCAATATGAAGGAATTGATGAAACAAACAGTGGGGGATCTGCTTGACGAAATGGCTGAGAGATACCCTGATCATGAAGCGGTGGTTTACGGTGATTTTCCATTTAGGAAGACATATTCCCAGTTTAGGGACACATGTAATCAAGTTGCAAAAGGCCTTATGGCAATGGGGGTAAAAAAAGGTGATCATGTGGCCATGTGGGCAACAAACTATCCAGAATGGCTTATTTCCATTTTTGCCACTGCCAAAATAGGTGCTGTACTTGTTACGGTAAACACAAACTATAAAAATTTCGAAGTAGAATACCTTTTAAGACAATCGGATTCAACTACATTGATTCTTATAGACGGCTTTAAGGATGCTAATTATGTGGAAATTATCAACGACCTGTGTCCTGAGCTTAAAGATTCTGAGCCTGGAAAGCTTGAATGTCCTAGCCTGTCCAAGCTTAAGAATATAATATACGTGGGAGACAAAAAACACCCGGGAATGTTTAACTGGAACGAGCTGTACGAAATGGCAAAGACAATACCGGATGAAGAACTTATGGCAGTACAGTCAAGCCTTGATGTGTATGATGTTGTTAACATGCAGTATACATCAGGTACCACAGGGTTTCCCAAAGGAGTAATGCTGACTCATCATAATATTGTTAACAATGGAAAAAGCATAGGAGATTGTATGAATCTTACCCATGAGGACAGGCTGTGCATACCGGTACCGTTTTTCCACTGCTTTGGATTGGTACTGGGTATAATGGCATGTGTTACCCACGGTACAACAATTGTGGCTCTTGACCATTTCAACCCTATAAGGGTGATGGAGACACTTGAAAAAGAAGAGTGTACCGGAGTTCATGGTGTTCCTACAATGTTTATTTCCATGCTGGAACATCCAGATTTTAATAAATTTAAATTTCCTAAACTAAGGACAGGCATTATGGCAGGATCTCCTTGTCCTGTAAAGGTTATGCAACAGG
>DUVG01000065.1 GCA_012841175.1 Clostridium sp. | reverse complement strand
TATTTTCAAATTCATCTTCTAATTCTATTTCCTTTGCAATTGTAACTCCGTCATTTGTAATTAGAGGAGTACCAAATTTTTTATCTAATACAACATTTCTTCCCTTAGGTCCAAGTGTAACTTTTACGGTATCTGCTAATTTATTTACACCATTTTCCAATGCTCTTCTTGCGTCTTCACTAAATTTAATTTCCTTTGCCATAAAATAACCCTCCTTAAGTATACTTTCTTAAAATCACTATTTACAACCGTTTTACAAAAACCTATAAGTACATTTTTATTATTCTACTATAGCCAAAATATCTCCCTGCTTTAAAATTGTATACTCCTGATTATCAAATTTAACTTCTGTCCCTGAATACTTGCTTATAATAACTTTGTCTCCAACCTTTACTTCCATTTTAATTTCTTTTCCATCTTGTACTGTACCTGGACCAACTGCTACAACTTCAGCAATTTGTGGTTTCTCTTTTGCTGATCCCGGTAAAACTATACCACTTTTTGTAGTTTCTTCGCTTTCTACCATTTTAACAACAACTCTGTCTGCCAACGGCTTAATGTTCATAATATTACCTCCTCTTTTATTTATAATTTCATATTTTGAAATACATAAATATCTACTTGTTAGCACTCACTCACAGTGAGTGCTAATTGCAAATATAATATTATTATATTCTGCATTTTTTAATCAAACGTGTATTTACCCCATATTCCATTGTTTTAGGAATTTATAAAGACATATCACAGTAATACTCTTTATTTTATCAATTTCCTTTGTTTTGTCCCCCAACTTCAGTATTTCTAGGAAGTATAACTTTAAACAGGTTTTGAGAACCTATATTTATAAATTTGACTTTTCCTATATTAGCAAAAGAATTTTTTATTCTTGTCATTCCTATGCCTGACCTCATAAATCTTTTCTTATGATCTAGCATTAAAAGCCTTTGATATAACCATGAATTTCGTCTATAAGGATTATTTCCCTTGGTGAACTGGTAAATGCTATTATCTGATACAAGTGCACCTGGATTGGTAATTTCGATAAATTTAGGCGTAATATTTATTGTAATCCCCCTTGAATCATCTAAATAATCCCTATGAACAAGTGCATTTGCAATTACTTCTTCTAGTGCATCAAAAGGGTAATTTTCATCTTTTATTAGATTCTTTAAAAAATCTGATATATTATCTAACATATTTAAAATATTCCCATGAAAAAGGTGAATTTTATCATCATGCATTACTTTTGCATAAACTTGTGGAAGATAAAGGAAGGGGTCTTTGCCAAACAAGAGCAGACCACCTATTGTTGGACTAAAACCATCACCTTCGATTTTTTGACCAATTATCCCTAAAGATTCCATTAGGATTTCACTGGGTCTTTCACCCACAAATCCCAGTTTTTCAAAGTAATTCTTTACAGTTTTCTCATCAATTTCATTTAAACCTACATTTCTTAATATAACTGTCTCATATGTCATCAAACCGTTTTCTTGAAGTAAATTAGCTATTTCATTTCGTCTTGCAGTATCTGTTGTAGAGCCTCTTCTTATATAAAAAGCTCCATTCTGAATCATTTGATGAGGTCTGTGATGACTTCTATAAACTGTAAGCACGCCTAACGTCTTTCCCTCTAACTCGACAAAATCTACGGAAACAGCTACAGGCGGGTCACACCTGTTATATATAATCTGCTGAATCCGCTCTTCTTTATAATCTTTAGGATTAATGCCTAAAATTCTTTTAGTCTTATCTTCAACACCAAAAATGATATATCCTCTTCCACCCCTGGAATTAGCCATGGCGATAACATCTTTAACAAATTCTTTTTTATCCCCATAGGTTTCTAAGTTAATCTCAGCTTTAAAATCTAATTTTGGTCCTTCTTCCTTTTTTAAAAGTGCCATCAGTTTACAAATATCCAATGCTAAACCTCCGGAAGAGTTTTATCGCCTTTTTTTCAATTCATTGTATATATCATCAAGTTTTACCCCTCTTTCAACCATTAATACAAAGAGGTGATAAAAAAGATCTGAAATTTCATAAGTAATCTCTTCTTTATCTTTGTTTTTTGCAGCAATAATAACTTCTGCTGCCTCTTCTCCTACTTTCTTTAATATTTTATCAAGACCTTTTTCAAATAAATAATTTGTGTAAGATCCCTCTTTAGGATTTATGGTTCTATCAACAATTACATCATATACTTCTTTTAAAACTTTAGATCCATCATATACTTCTTTTTCATCAAATACTTTTTCCTGTGTTTCTTTTAAACCTTCTTTTTCACAAATTTCTCTGTAAAAACAAGAATAATGACCAGTATGACATGCACCTTCAACCTGCTCTACTTTTATTAAAAGTGCATCACTATCACAATCTATTTTTATTGATTTAATATACTGATAATGACCAGAAGTTTCACCTTTTTGCCATAGCTTATTTCTACTTCTGCTAAAATAATGAGCCGTGCCTGTTTCTAAAGACTTCTCTAAAGCCTCTTTATTCATATATGCCATCATAAGCACTTCATTAGTATTATAATCCTGGGCTATAACAGGTATTAATCCTTTATC
>DUVG01000009.1 GCA_012841175.1 Clostridium sp. | reverse complement strand
TTCACCTCCTGACCTCTAAACCTGCTAAAATAGAGATTTAGAAAGGAGATGAGGTCATTTGTTACCACCAAATCAAAGCCATTTGGCTTATAAATTAATACTTTTTCAGCAGATCCGTCAAAGTGACCGGATAGCTAAGGTCATTTCAAAAATTGACCTTTCATTTGTTTATGACCTTTGCAGCTATTTTTATTCTTCAAATCCTTGGGGACGTATTGTTGTTTGAACTTTAATACTATAAATCAGGGGAGGGTTTTACCAAATATCAGTCAAACCCTCCCCTGTAGATTTATCGTCATTGTCTTATGCTTTTAAACATACAGCTAGTTCAACTACTATACAAGCTTTATTTTCACTCTTTTAACTAGTTGTTCTATTCAAGATATTTTGCTTATATGCATCTTTAAGTGCCCGTTGTCTCGAGTAATCTTTGATTTGAACATTATACTCTGTTGCAACCCCTTGTTTCATTCTTCAAGTTGACATGTCTCCTTATACTATATCCTAACCGCAATACATATCTCAAGTTCATTTATCTGCTCTTTATTCCTAAAATCATCCCCATCAGTACTAAACGAAAAAACCCTCACAGACCGCTTAAATACTAGGATTTCCACTAATTCTTCTTTTGTATTCTTACTACGCACTCCACATGGGTTGAGATTAGTCAACTGCTGTATGGGTTTAGGATTTTTGTAAAACACCCTTGAGAGTGTAGTTTTTTATTTTTTGCTACACTCTCAAGGGTTCAGTAGTCAGGGATATAAAATCGGTAAAAAGTACAGTTTTAATGTTTTAATTTACAAATACTAGAAAAGAGTACTGATTAATACATCAATACGCCATTTCCATCTCACCTAGAAGATATTTCTTTTAATTACCTTTTCATTACCACATTACTTTTTCTTTTCAACAACCCATTTACCTTCATTGTCATTTTTAATAAGCAATACGGTTGTTCCTTTCATTCCTTTAATTATATATCCAACAGCAGTTTCCTCATGTTCAACACCAGAAGAGTCAGTATAATACAAAGTAATGGAATCTTCTTGTTCGTTGTTAATAGTATGCTCATATTTCTCCTTAGGTTTCAAAGCACCTATTTCAACAACTTCTTTACTTGATGTATACTGAATTCTAACATTCTGAATTTGTTCGTCAGCTTGATTTTCAATAACTAAAACAGCTATTTTTTTTCCAAAAAATCCACAACCAGCTAACAATGTAGAAAGAATAACAATGCATAATAATCCCGTAAAACACCTATTTATAGTTTTCATGTCTATTTCTCACCTACACTAGATGATTTTACTAAAACATTATTACTGATTATTCTAAGTTCACCATTTCTACACTTTTCTTTTGATTTGCTAATAAAAGTGCTGTGCCAAATTGTCCATGGATTATCTTTTGCAAGCTGCAACCCAACTGCATTATTAAATAAATCCATATTTCTTTCGATAAGGGGTTGTCCTACTGCTCCATATTCGTGAGCGTCTCCCCATTTTTTTGCAAAATCTTGTCCAACGTCTATAGCCATTCCATAGTTCCATAAACAATGTCTGAATGCATCTCCATTACCATTATGCAGTACTGAGGTTATATAATTTTTTTCAGCATAATCAATTGCTAGTTTACCATTTGCCATACAAAGCAACGCTTTTGTCTTATTTGAATTATAAAGTGCCTGTTCTTGTGAATTTAAATGCCCAGTTATATAACCATTCATATCATTATAATATGCTACAGTCACTTCGCCTGATTCTGTACTCGATTTTTTTGAATTATTCTTCTTAACTGCACCGTTAAGTAATTTTTCAGTGTATTCATCAAGCTTTTTATCACTGGCTTTTGGGTTATTCTTTTTGTATTCTCTTATTTTAACAATAATCTCATCAAACATCTTATCCATTTCTATGTCGCTACCACCATATGCTATATCATAACTTGAAGATACTGTTACAACCTGCTCATCAACATTATTAGAATTTACATCCATAGCAAAAACAGAAATAGTTCCCATAACCAGTGAAATCATAATAAACAAAGACATAATTTTTTTAAACATAAATAAAATCCTCCTGTAATAATTTTTTGTTTTGTTAATTTAAACTTTTATTAGGATATTTAACTAATCCCTTTCCAAAAATGCCATCATACCCTATAGTACCAATATCTACTGAGTTACATAACATAATATCCATAACTTCCAGAAACGAGATGACACCATCGTTATTAGTGTCATTCCTCAAATCTGCTAACATTAATGCTATTACTCCTGATACATGTGGTGCAGCCATAGATGTACCACTCATAATAGTATAGTTGTTGCCAAGATGTGTCGAATAAACATCTACACCTGGAGCACAGAAGTCAATTTTTCCAACAGCTGAGAAATTTGCAATATTGTTGTTGGTATCAATTGCACTAACAGATATTACACCTTCATAAGCCGCAGGATATGTAACGCTTTTGCCAAAGGTATTTCCTGCAGCAGCCACAACAATTATATCAGCTGACAGTGCTCTGTTAATAGTATAACTTAGTAATGGATAATCTTTTTGCAATTCAACGCTAAGGTTGATTAGTTGAATTTCATTGTTGATGCACCATTCAATTCCTTCTGCCAAGTCTGATAAATATCCAGCGCCCATTGCATCAAGAACTTTTACTGCGTAAAGGTCAACATCAGGTGCCACACCAACTACACCAATTTTATTGTCCTTTGCTGCTATTATTCCAGCTACATGCGTTCCGTGTCCGAAGTCATCAATTGCTGACTTTTTAGGGTCAATTGCATTAAACTCACCTTTGATATTATCACGAAGGTCTTTATGCTTTGAAATCCCACTATCAACAACTGCAACTTTCACACCTTTCCCTGTAGTATTAACCCATGCCTTATCTGCTTCAACACGACTAACACCCCATGGAATTTGTTGTTCTTTTATTTGCTTTCCTTCTTTTGGCTTTGATACTTTGATTGAAGCATCCTCAAAAACTTGAATAGAATTGTCATTTCTTAATTTTGCTAACTCTAAATCATCAACAAGCACAACTTCAGCACTCTTAAAATTTGTAAGACTCTTAATTTTTTTATGCTTGTACTTTTTTAAAACTACATTCGTTTCGTTTTCATTAGCTATTTTTGAAACGACAACTACTCTGTTATTCTGAGAAATACTGCTTAAATCATTTGCAGCTGCCACAGAAAATGGAATTATTCCCACTACAACGGCAAGTAGCAATGCCAAAATTCCTCTTAATTTCACCATACTTTTTGATTGATTATCCCACAGATTGGTATAACCTTCACCAATCTATATTATCATACGACATGGGGGAGGGGGTGTCAATACCAAATTTGGAAAATTTATTGACATGTTTCGACAATAATGAAAAAATCCGCAGACAGCGATGTTCAACACACCATTGCATAGATAGGTATTTGCTTTTTTCATAATATCATATTAAATTCTGTTTTTCACTACTAAAATCAAAAATCATCCAAAACAATATACATTTGCTTCATTTTTAAATAATAATCCCAAAATAATATT
>DUVG01000064.1 GCA_012841175.1 Clostridium sp. | reverse complement strand
GAAGGTGTAATCATGTCAGACATATTCATAATACTATTGCCTCCCTGTCATCATGCGGACCTTTTTCAAAAATAGTTCCTTTATCTTTATATTTCTTTAAAACAAAGTGAGTGGATGTGCTTAAAACAGAATCAAGAGGTGCAAGCTTTTCTGCAACAAACAACGCAACTTCCTTCATTGTTTTTCCTTCAACAATCACTTTTAAGTCAAATCCTCCTGACATAAGGTAACAGTCTTTTACCTCAGGATATTTGTATATCCTCTCTGCAACTTTGTCAAACCCTTCTCCCATCTGAGGTGTTACCTTAACCTCTATTAATGCAGTAACAATCTCTTTACTTGTCTTTTCCCAATTAATCAATGTATTATATTTTAATATTACATTATCTTTTTCAAATTTACTAATTGCTTCTTTAACCTCTTCTACATCTTTATCTATCATTGCCCCTATCTCTTCTGGAGTCATTTTACTATTGTTTTCTAGTATTTCTAAAATTTCTTCCACAAATATCACTCCTTTATATAATAATAATTAATTAAATAACAAAAAATCCCTCACCCATAATAGTAAAGGAAGAAGGACAACAAAATTATCCTTAAACTTAAAACTACAAAAACAAATTTTTACACCAAAAATAAAAAACTATTCTTCATTTTCAGTAGAAGCTTCAGTCTTTGCTGCATATTCTTCCATAATTTCTTCAATTATTTCTTCTGACAAATCATCCTCTTTGTCATCAACTTTCTTTAGACCCTGAAATTTATTTTCATCTGCTTTTTTTTCGGCAAACTCTACTACTTTATCTAAATCTGATTCATATTTTTTTAATGTATTGCTAATTTCTTTCTTTAATGATTTTATTTCTTCTTTCATATCAACTAATTTTTCTTTTTCTTGTTCTGTCATTTGTGAAAGTCTTTTTCTTTCCTCATCTGCCTGTTTTTTTGCATCTTGTAAAATTAACTCTGCTTTTTCCTGTGCTTTAATTAAAACATCAGCAATTTTAGCTCTATCTTCATTAAAATGTTCCGTCTTTCTTGCAATGTCCTCATATTTTATTCTAAGTTCTCTGCACTGGTTTTTAAGCTCTACTATTTCATTTTCTTTTTCCTTTAATTTATCATCAAATTCCCTAAGTATTTTTTCAATATAAGAATTTACATCTGATTGTTTAAAGCCAAAAAGTGCTGTACCAAATCTTTTTTCTCCAGCCATCTTGCAGTTCCTCCTATACTTTACTTTATTTTTCAAAACCAGGCTTTTTTTCATAAGTTTTATGTTCTAAAAAGATGCCTTTATCAAACGCCTCAATATGAAAACTAGTTATTTATTATATTCAACTTTATAATTCAAAATCCTTCTTTTCCACTAAAAAACTTTTAATATATTGCCCCCTAATTGTAATATATTGAAAATATAGGTAAAACAAGAATATAGCATCCCTACTTTACCTATACATTGGTTAAAATATACAGACATATGTATTTTTTGTGTTTTACATATGCTTATTAATTAATTCAGATAATTCTGTTTTAGACCTTGCACCAATTAGTTTTTCTACAACTTCACCATTTTTAAATATCATTATTGTAGGAATACTCATAATTTTAAATTTAGCAGCTAATTCGCCTTCATCGTCAACATTTAGCTTTGCTATTTTTGCTTTGCCATCATATTCCTCTGCCAATTCATCTATTAAAGGACCAACAGCTCTACATGGTCCACACCATGGAGCCCAAAAATCCACTAACACAGTATTACTTGAATTAACTACTTCCTGATCAAAATTTTCTCTTGTAAGAGTAAGTACTTTTCCATTTTCCATAATTATTCCTCCTAAAACGTTTTATAATCATT
>DUVG01000063.1 GCA_012841175.1 Clostridium sp. | reverse complement strand
CTATTTTTCCAGAGAATTATATAATATATATAGGAGTTATTTAAAGGAGGAAAAAATGATTCAAGTCAATTATTGTGGATATAATTATTATAATACTGATTTTGACATAATTGACAGGCCAAAAGGCAGTGGAGATTATTTGTTACTTTACTTCTTGACTCCAATGAATGTACTGATTAACAATAAACTTGTTAAGGCACAAGCCAAAAGTTTTTTGCTTTACACGCCTAATTATAGACAGTGGTATCAGGCTGTGAAAAGATTTGGTAACAGTTTTGTTCATTTTAACGGTGGTGAAAGATTTATTAAAGAATTATCCATACCCTTAAACCAAATTTTTTATATTGAGAATACATCAAAAATACAAGAATATTTTCGCTGGATTGAAAATGAATTTATTAATAAAACAATTTTTCATGAGTACCAACAAGATGCCAATATGAGAGGTATCTTGATTGAAATTGCTAGAAATCTTAGAAGTTCGGATACATGTTTAGTTAGAAACACTAGACGCCAAGAATTTGAAAAAATTCGTTACAAAATACTTGGTAATTTAGGCCATAACTGGACTGCTGAAGAAATGGCAGCTCTTGCTCATATGAGCACAAGTCAGTTTTATGCCATTTATCAGGAGGAATTTAACCAGACACCAAAGGCTTCTTTGATAGAAGCCCGTATGGAGTATGCAAAATACCTATTGAGAAATAATTCCCTTAAGATAAATCAAATAGCCAAAATGATTGGCTATCAAAACGAGTATCATTTTATACGTCATTTTAAAAAACAGTTTGGAACAACTCCAGGACAATATAGAAAGTCCTTTTAGCTAAATTATCTTTGACCGTAATAGGCGTTCTTACCATGTTTTCTAAGATAATGTTTGTCAAGAAGCTCTTTTTGAATTGGTTGGATTTTAGGATCAATTACAATATTGTGCCATGCCATAAATGCAATCTCTTCTAGTACAACAGCATTATGTACTGAATTAGATGGACTAGTTCCCCAAGAAAATGGACCATGTGAGTATACAAGGCAAGAGGGAACTTGTGAAGCACAAATATTTCTTTCTTTTAATGTTTGAATAATAAGATTTCCAGTTTGAGCTTCATAAAATTCATCAATCATTTCTTTAGGCATTTTTTTAGTGCATGGAATTTCCCCATAAAAATAATCAGCATGGGTAGTGCCAAGGGGGGGGATACCCATACCTCCTTGAGCAAACATTGTTGCCCAAGGGGAATGGGTATGTGTAATCCCTCCGATTTGGTCAAAAGCTTTATATAAAGCAATATGAGTGGGCGTATCAGAAGAAGGGTTAAGATTTCCTTCAACTTTTTCCCCTGAATTTAGATCAACTACAACCATATCTTCAGCTTTCATTTTGTCATATTCAACACCTGATGGCTTTATTACCATCAGACCTTTTTCACGGTCAATACCCGAAACATTACCCCATGTAAATTTAACAAGATTATATTTAGGCAAAAGTAAATTTGCCTCTAAAACCTCATTTTTGAGTTTTTCAAGCATTTTAGAATTACTCCTTTTTCCATGATTTAAGTGCTTCTGTTTCTGCACCAAAATATCCTTTATATATGTCTAAATATTTTTGGAAACCATAAGTGTCAGATTCAGTTGGATGAATGGTGCTAATTTGAGATTTATCAAATACTTCTTCTATAAGAAACTCTTCTAAGGATTGATACTTTTCTTTATTTAGCATATAGGAGGCAAGTAAAGCCATTCCAAAAGATCCACCTTCATCTGCAGTTTCTATTACAGAAATTGGTGTATTTAAGGCACCTGCCATAAACTTTTGTGCCACTTCCTTTGTCTTAAATAAACCACCATGTCCTACAAGCTGTTTTATTTTAGTTTTGTTTTTTTCAAACAGTCTATCCATATTTATTTTTAAAGCAGACATAGATGTATATAGCTGTGAGCGCATAAAGTTTGCAAGGTTAAAATCAGAATCAGGTAAACGTATAAACATAGGTATTCCACTATCTATATTTAGAACAGGCTCACCTGAAAGAAAATTATATGATAGAAGACCTCCACAATCACTACTGCCATCTAGTGCTTTTTTATAAAGGGTTTCAAATATTTTATTCATATCTGTTTCCCCACCAAAGATAGAAGATATTTCACTAAATAGTTTTACCCATGCATTTAAGTCGGAGGTACAGTTATTGCAGTGTACCATTGCAACAGGATTACCAGTAGGAGTTGCAACTATATCAAATTCAGTATTATAATCTGAAGAAGATTCTTCCAAAACCACCATTGCAAATATTGAAGTTCCAGATGAAATAGAACCTGTATAAGGTGCAACACAATTTGTAGCAGTAAGTCCTGTTGCTGCATCTCCTTCAGGAGGACAAATTGGAATTTTAGCCTCTAAAGTTCCGGTAGGGTCAATAAGTTTAGCTCCATTTTCAGTTAATTCTCCAGAAAAGTCCCCAGCAAGTTTTATTTGAGGGAGTATATCTTTTATATTCCAAGAATAATTTTTACCATAAATAAGATTGTTAAAAATGTTAATAAAATTTTTATCATAAGAATAAGTTAAGCTGTCAACAGGGAACATGCCTGAAGCATCACCTATACCCAATACTTTTTCACCAGTTAACTGCCAGTGGACATAACCTGCCAATGTTGTAATAAAAGAAATATCTTTCACATGTTCTTCATTATTTAAAATAGCTTGATATAGATGGGCTATACTCCAGCGCTGTGGTATTTTGAAAGAAAACTTAGATGTTAAAATGTCAGCAGCCTCTTGAGTTGTGGTATTGCGCCATGTTCTAAAGGGGACAAGAAGATTGTCTTCACTGTCAAATGCAAGATAACCATGCATCATTGCTGAAAACCCTATGGCAGCAAGTTTTTTTATTTCTACCCCATATTTATTTTTTACATCATCACATAATGAACGGTATGTATTTTGTAACCCTGTCCAAACATCTTGGATAGGATAAGTCCAAAAACCATTTTCAAAACGGTTTTCCCATTGAAAAAAGCCTTTAGCAATAGGTTTATTTGATGGATCTATTAACACAGCTTTTATCCTAGTTGAACCAAATTCAACACCAAGAATTGCTTTTCCGTTTTCAATAATTTCTCTTGTTGAAGTTTTCATATTTCAACCTTCCTTTGTTAATGATTAAATTTTTTGCTAAATGTAAGTGTAAATTTTTTAATTTAATTTTTAATTTAATATGTTAATAGAATTCAAAAATAACGCTACTTTTTACCAAGTACAACTACATTCCATGACTGTTTTTTAAACGCCACTTTAAGTATTCCTTCATCTATTTGTGCACCTGATGCCTGTGTTGGTGCTACATTATTTGGATTATCTTCAGTATTAACTGCTTTAAGGTCAGGATGGTAAAGAACAATATGTTCTTTTACTATATAATTTTCAAATTGTCTCATATCACAAGTTACTTCCATATCCTCTTCTAAATCTTTATTTACAGCTAGAATAACAACTTCATCCTTTTCATCATTTTCTATAATGACAGCATCTAAATAGGGAACATCGGTGTAATTTTTAGAATCATATTTAGGACCAGATACTAATGTATTTAATACCTTTCCATTGCCAAGGTTTGATGCATGGAAAAAAGGATAAAAAATTGTTTGACGCCATGCCCCTGTATCAGAAGTCATAATAGGAGCTATTACATTAACAAGTTGTGCCATACAAGCCATTTTAACACGATCACAGTGTTTTAAAAGAGTTATCATCATACTTCCCACAAGCAATGCATCTTCAAAATTATATACATCTTCTAAGCGAGGGGATACATGCTTCCATTTTTCTAAGCTTTTATCAGATTCTAATGTATGATACCATACATTCCACTCGTCAAAAGAAAGATTAATTTGCTTATCAGAACGCTTTTTTCCTTTTATAGCATCACACATTGCTATAACAGAAGTAATAAAACTTTCCATATCCATAGTATTAGCAAGGAAATCTGCCGGATCATTTGCCTGATTTCCATAATAAGCATGAAGAGATATATAATCTATATTGTCATAGGCCAATTCTAGTACTGTCATCTCCCACTCACCAAAAGTAGGCATTCCACGTCCAGAACTTCCACATGCAACTAACTTGATGTCAGGGTCAACCATTTTCATAACTTTACCTGTTTCATTTGCAATACGTCCGTATTCATAAGCAGTCTTGCTTCCAATCTGCCAGTCTCCGTCCATTTCATTTCCTAAACACCATACTTTTATATCATGAGGCTTTTGGTAGCCATGTTTTTTTCTTAAATCACTCCAGTAGGTACCACCTTTAAAATTACAGTATTCCAGCAAGTTTTTTGCAGCAGAGATACCCCTTGTTCCAAGGTTTACAGCCATCATAGGCTTAGCATTTACCTTATTGCACCATTCTATAAACTCATTTAAGCCAAATTCATTAGTTTCTATTGTACCCCAAGCTTCTTCTACTCGGCTAGGACGTTCATTTTTTGGACCAACACTGTCCTCCCATCTAAAGCCAGAGACAAAATTTCCTCCAGGATATCTTATAATGGGGATATTCAATTCTGAAACCAATTTTATAACATCTTTTCTAAAACCATTTTCGTCTGCAAAAGGACTATCAGGCTGATATATACCTTGGTAAATTGAGCGCCCCATTTGTTCAACAAAAGAACCGTAAATATTTCTATCAATTTTGTCTATAATAAAATGCCTATCGATAACTAGTTTTGCTTTTTTCATTTAACCCTAATTCCTTTCTTTGTATACTTTGTTTTTTTAATTGATAGTATGTAATTATAGAATAATAAATACTCTACTAAATGTATATAAAATTTAGTTTATTTTACAGAATTTTATGCAATAAGTCCTCATATACAATAATATTCTTATCACAAATGAAAAGCTATGATTTTCTTTGAAAAGAAGTTGACTTTTTTTATACTGATGCTTTTCTAATGTGTAGACTGTAAAGATAATCAATTTGTCTTTAAAAAAAATCATAGAAATTTATTGATATAACTAATATCATAAATATGTAAGTAATAAGTATGTAAACTCATATAACCAAAACATTACAAAGAAAATTAAAAAAATACGTATAAATCTATAAAGTTTTATAAGCAGTTTATGTCAAATAAAAGTCAATTTTTTTGTCAACACATTAAAGCCTAAATTAGATTACTTATACAATTTTTTGTATTAAGTAAATATATTATAATAATTTTTAAAAGGAGGAAGTATTATGTCGTCAACAAGAACTTTAAAAGCAGTTACTTGTGTAATGGTG
>DUVG01000062.1 GCA_012841175.1 Clostridium sp. | reverse complement strand
TAAAGGATGCCTTTTTCATTTAGAAAGGAGTATATTTTTTTTATTAGCTGATTCCGATTTGAAAAGTGTAGTTCTTCTTCTGATAAATAAAAAATGACCGATGCCTTTAATTTGTCATCGCTAACAACTAATTCTATTTCTTGTTTCATTTCACCAATTAATAGAGGGGAAGTTGGAGCGTTGTTTAGGGCATTTCTTACAATTACATGGTTTTTTATAGCAACATAGGGATATGACAAAATTATTTTATCGAATTGCTCTAACGAAAGGCCACGTTTTATTGCTTTAAGGTATACTTCATTGTTTTTATAATATATTATTATATAATCATTACGATAAATAGTGCAATCATTCATGCATAGATTCCCCCTCACAAACTATATCGGTAATTTTAAATTGTTCCTTAATAAAAGAATGAAAGAAATTTTTCTCAATAGAATACTTATAAAGTTTGTATTACTTTCATATATTTATATGGTTAATTATTTAAAAATAGGGTGTGGTATTTTGACAAAAAAACTAGTTATAGGTATTTTTTTATGTGCTATAATTTTGATGCACCAGTTTGTGTATGTACAAGGTGATGATTTTGATGAAGATGAACCTTTAAAAGAAGTAATTAACATTGAAACCAAGACTTACAGTAATGCAGAACCTCCTAAAATAAGTGCTAGTGCAGCAGTTGTTTTAGATACGGTAAGTGGAAGGATTTTGTATGGGAAAAATACTCATTTAAGAAGACCCATGGCAAGTACAACCAAAATAATGACAGCTATTGTTGCTATTGAAAATGGAAATCTTGATGATAAAGTTAAGGTGAGTAAAAGGGCTGCTGCAATAGGTGGATCGGTAATAAATCTTCAAACAGATGAGGAGTTGTCCTTAAAAGAACTTTTATATGGAATGCTTATCAAGTCAGGAAATGATGCGGCTATAGCTGTAGCGGAACATATTGGAGGGTCAGTAGAAGATTTTGTAGAAATGATGAATAAAAAGGCAAGGGAATTAGGTCTTAAAGATACTGCCTTTAAAAATCCCCATGGATTAGATGCTAATGGCCATTATTCCACTGCATATGAACTAGCAAAAATCACACGTTATGCATTAAAAAATCCTGTTTTTTCTGAAATGGTAGGCATTCAAAGTACATATATAACAAATAGAAATCTGTATACAACAAATGAGATGCTTTCCATATATCCAGGTGCGGATGGGGTTAAAACCGGCTATACAGGCAAAGCAGGAAGATGTCTTGTAACATCAGCAACAAGAGAAGGATGGAGAATTATATCTGTTGTATTAAATTGCCCAAGCAAAAGTGCTAGAGCCCAAAGCAGTAAAGATATTTTGGATTTTGCTTTTTTCAATTACAAAATTTACAATTTAGCTAAAGCAGGGGAAATAGAGAACAGTGTAAATGTATATAGAGGTAAAGAAGATAAAGTTTCGGCAATAATTATGAAAGATATTAATATTCCTTTAACTTTAGCTGAAAAAGAAAAACTAGAAAAAACAGTGTATTTAAAAAGCACTATAAATGCTCCTGTATTTAAAGATATTGAAGTAGGAGAAATTAGATTTTCTATTGATGGCAAGGTAATTGCAAAAACAGGTTTAAAGACAGGGGATGAAGTAGCTGCTAAAAAATACAATGACTATTTTGGTGAAGTACTAAATATATGGTTTTCTTTAATCAAGAAAGGGCCAAATGATTGACACTAATCGGTCTAGGTGTTAGAGTTAAATATATATTTTATACATTTGATAAAAAATAAAAAAACGGAGTTTTAAAAAATGAAGGTACTTTTAATAGCAGTTAATGCAAAATATATACATTCATCCCTTGGGTGTTGGTATCTTTGGGCAAGCTGCAAAGATTATTTTGATGATGTAGAAGTAGTGGAATTTTCTACAAATGATAATATAGACGATATTTTAGGGAATATTTATTTAAAAAAATGTGATGTAGCAGCTTTTTCCTGCTATATATGGAATGCTGAACATGTTTTAAAAATTGCCGCTAATTTAAAAAAAATAGCACCTAATACAAAGATTGTCCTTGGGGGACCTGAAGTTTCACATGACCCAGAGAGTGTTTTAAATGATAATGCTTATGTTGATTATATAATATCTGGCGAGGGAGAAGTAAGATTTAGACAACTATTGCAGTGTTTGGAGAATAAAAACTTTAAAATAGAAGATATAAATGGTATAACTTACAGGAAAAATGGCAATGTGATTTCAAAAAAAAGCATTGATTTGATAGAAGAACTTGACAAAATACCTACTCCATATACAGAAGAAATGCTTGATTTAGTAAAGGACAAGATTATTTATTATGAATCCTCAAGAGGTTGTCCTTTTTCATGTTCTTATTGCATATCATCTACTTTTGAAGGCATTAGGTATTTTTCCATTGACAGAGTAAAAAGGGAACTTAAAACATTGCTAGATGTAGAGGTAAAACTTGTAAAGTTTGTTGACAGGACATTTAACTGCCACAAAAAGAGGGCTATGGAAATATTTAAATTTGTTATAGAAAATTCTGTAGACACATGTTTTCATTTTGAAGCTGCCGGGGATTTATTTGATGATGATATGCTACAATTATTGTCCAAAGCTCCAGAAGGCATAATACAATTTGAAATAGGCGTACAATCTACAAATTGTCAGACACTACAAGAAGTAAACAGAAAAACAGATATTAACAAAGTATTTCACTATACAAAGCTGCTGTTGGATTTAAAAAACATCCATATACATCTAGATCTTATTGCAGGGTTGCCTTATGAGGATTACGATTCATTTAAAAATTCATTTAATGAAGTGTATAATTTAAAACCCCATAAACTGCAACTAGGTTTTTTAAAACTGCTCAAAGGTTCTGGAATACGTAAAAATGATAAAAAACATAATTATTTATATAGAGATTACCCACCTTATGAAGTGCTAGAAAATAATGTTTTGACATTTGAAGAATTGTTAAAACTAAAAAAGATTGAAAAGATGCTTGATAGGTATTATAACTCTGGTAGATTTCACAAAAGCCTTGACTATATTATTGAAAACTTTTTTAATTCAGCTTTTGAATTTTATGAAGAATTAGCGTTGTTTTATGAAAAAGAAGGTTTATTTATGCGTTCAATTTCAAGCAGGGAACTTTATACAGTGCTTTTAAAATTTATAGATGGTCTAGATATTAATATAGATAAAAATTTAATATGTGAACTTTTAAAACTTGATTTTATAGTATCTCATAAAACCAGCAATTTTCCAGAAGGTATAGAAAAAATTCAGATACCAAAATACAAGGAAAGAATTTCTGAATTTTTAAAAGATAGTGAGAACATAAAAAAATATCTTCCTGAATATTTAAATGAACCTGCTAAAAAGATAATTAAAGATGTACATTTTGAACCATTTAATTTTGATGTTATGGGGGATTTTGGGTTAAATGAAAATCCAATAATAATTTTAATTAATTATAATAAAAGAAACAGAGTAACAGAACTTTTTGAAGCTAAAATTATTAAGTAGATATGGAAAGTGAGATTTTAGTTCCTTTAGGCTTGTTTGGTGCAATTACCATATTGTCAGATAATTTTTTAAGTATCATAAGTCCCCAGCCTCTGTCACTTGTGCTATCTATGTCGGCACATTGTTTTTCAAAATCTAATGTTGAAGGATTTAGACCAGAACCTTCATCAGTCATTTCTAGAATAATTGAGTGTTCTGTTTTTTCCATTAAAAAAGTAACTTTCCCGGAAGTTTTTCCATATCCATGTTCTAAAGAGTTAATCAAAAGTTCATGAGTAGCACTTTTGAGTTTGAAGATAACTTCTTTATCAGAAGTTAGATTATTTATGGTTTCCTCACATAGAAAAAGAAATTTTTCTATGCTATCATTATTAAAAGGTATATATGCTTCCAATTTATATTTTAAAATTTGCATAAATAAATCCTCCACAAGCAAAAACATCATTTTTCACTATTTAATTATATCATAAAAAATAAAATAAACAAAAGATTAGAAAAAATTCACAATGCAACATTTAAAGGTTTAAGGTTACTTGAATTTTATGTATTTGTCTGGTATATTAGTTGCATACTAAATCTTAAAAGGTAAAGGTGAAGAAGTATGAGTGAAGAGAAAGATAGACGGTTGTTAAAAGAAATGTCTAAAGGCATAAATCATTATTTAAAGGCAGCAAGTTATTTATCCGATGAAATATTTAATGAATTATCAAAATATAACGGCCTTTATTGGAGCGAATTAGAAGAACAAAAGGAAATTATTAAAAAACTGCTAAATCAAAACAATATAGAAGATGAGAGAAATGTAGAAGGCAATGAGAATAGAGATGGCAAAGATGATGTAGAAGGCAATGAGAATGTAGAAGGCAAAAAAGATATAGATGGCAAAAAAGATATAGATGGCAATGAGAATACAGATGGCAAAGAAGATGTAGATGACATAAGGAATATAGAAGACATAGAGAATACAGAAAATGGCCCTATAATGCTCTATGACTCCATGGTAAAATACTTAAAAAAACAGGAGTTTATTGATCATCAGTGGGTAAAGGTATATTTTGTAAAATGTCCACAGCAGGATAATAAGGATTTTGAAATAAAATATTATGAATACAAAGATCCATATGCAGCTCATAAAAGTTATATCTCCTTTGGGGATACTAGAAAAAGTTATTCTATAAAAAAAGCAAGGGGCGAAGTGGTGGGAGACACAGAAAAGTGCTTTAATTTTATATTAAATCATCGACATACTTTAGAATTAGAATAATACAATTTACAAAAAACATTGACTGACTTTGATGATATATAGTATTATTTATAGTATTGCAATTAATGATATATAGAATGGATGATGAAATATGCCGATTAAAATACCGGATGATTTACCGGCTTTTGACATTTTGGTTAATGAGAATATTTTTGTTATGGGGGAAAATAGGGCTTTTCACCAGGATATTAGGCCGCTTAAAATAGGTATTTTAAATCTTATGCCTACAAAAATTGTAACCGAAACTCAACTATTAAGACTTTTGGGTAATACTCCTTTGCAGGTTGACATAGTTCTTTTACAGTCTCAAACACATACATCTAAAAACACACCTGCAGAACATCTTATTCAGTTTTACAAAACATTTGACACGATTAAGGACCAAAAGCTTGATGGAATGATTATAACTGGTGCACCTGTTGAGCATTTGTCTTTTGAAGAGGTGGACTATTGGAAAGAACTTGAGAATATTATGGAGTGGACAAAACGCAATGTAATGTCAACTCTTCACATATGTTGGGGAGCACAGGCAGCTCTATATTATCACTATGGTATTGAAAAATATCCTTTAAACGAAAAAATGTTTGGGATTTTTAGTCATAGAATCACAAAAAAGAATGTGAAATTAACAAGGGGTTTTGATGAAAAATTTTATGTACCTCACTCAAGATATACGGAAACTAGAGGAGAGGATGTTGAAAAAATTAGTGAACTAGAAATATTGTCTGAATCTGAAGAAGCAGGTGTTTATTTAATTGCATCAAAGGATGGGCGCAGAGTATTTGTGACAGGTCATCCTGAGTATGATCCATTGACTTTGAAAAGTGAGTATGACCGAGATATGCAAAGAGGACTTAACACAAAAATACCTAAAAATTATTTTCCTGATGATAATCCTAATAATATGCCATTGGTAAGATGGAGAGGTCATGCTAATCTTCTTTTTTCTAATTGGTTAAATTATTGTGTTTATCAGGAAACTCCATATGATATGAGTGAAATCGGATAAATAAACAGAAAAAAGTGGGGATTTAGACCCCACTTTTATTATAAATCTCTATTAATCATAAAATCAGCCCAACTTAGTAATAGATCCTTATATTTTGAGTCTTCTATAGTATCAAGGTTTGGAAAAGCTTTTTGAATGTATTTTTGAGCTAGTGCTTTGGTGTGTTCTATTCCATTTAACTCATGGAATAGATTTTTTACTTTTTCAACATCATTTTCGCTGGCATCTTTATTTCCTAATACATTAAGTATTAGATTTTTTTGGTCTTCATTTGCATTTTTAAGAGATTCTAAAACTATTGTTGTTTTTTTACCTTCTCTAATATCAGAACCAATAGGTTTGCCAAGTAGTTTTTCATCTCCAACAATGCCTAATATATCATCTTGAAGCTGAAATGCAATTCCGCAGTTGGTTGCAAAATCTTTTATAGCTGTAACCTGAGGGTCATCAATGTGGGATGTTCCTTTACCAATCATTGCCCCTGCCAGTGCAGAAAAACCATATAATACACCGGTTTTTCCCCAAAGCATGTCTATTACATCATCTTGGGTAAATTTCATGGTATCTTTACTGCTTACCATTCCCATCTGCACATCAACTGCTTCTCCATAAATTAAATTGCCAATAGCATATGATTCCATATACTTGATTATTTCTAGTGTAATATATGGATCTACTCCCATTTTGGTGGTTGTTTCTATAAGAAAGGTTACCGACCAGGCATGCTGTATATCTCCAGCTAAAATAGCAATATCTCTACCGTAGTCTTCAGCTAGGCGTCCACTTAAATTTAAATCAGTTTTACCTGCACTTTCCATTAGGCGATGTGCTGTAGGTTCTCCTCTTCTCAAACTATCATTGTCAATTATATCGTCATGAACCAAAGTCCAAGTGTGAAAAAGTTCAACTGCAGCAGCTGCAGGTATTGCAATTTCTTCTTTTCCACCTAAACAACCGCATGACATTATAAGTACAGCAGGTCTTAAACGTTTTGCACTTCTATATACATAGCTTATTACTGCATCATACATATGCTTTGGTCTAAAATATTTTTGTACTTCACTGCTTTTTATGTATTCTACAAGTTGTTGTTCTTTTTCTTTTAAAAAATCCATTAATTTAGCACTCAATAAAAAAACCTCCTAAATTTTAATTAAAATCAATTACAAAAATTGCTGCTATCTTTATTGCTTACTTTAAATAGTTTATAATATTAATCTTTATCAGGCAAGGGTGGATATTTTTTATGATTGACCTTATAAAAAGAATATGGTATATTAATAAAATGGTTATGATTCATAACTATTAAAAAAAACAGACATTTTTACAAGCAGTATAGTATATTTAAATAAGGAGGAAGAGAATGAGCAGAAGACTTCTAATAGAAAATTACATAACTTTTTTACCAATACTTTACAAAATTATGTTTAAAGATTTTCCTAATTGTAGAGTGACAAAGCTTCAAATGAAACTTTTATATTACTTAAAAATTGAAGGCGGAAAGCCGATGAATTATTATGCGAAAAAAATAATGGTTTCAAAACCTAATATGTCTGTTTTAGCTGAAAAAATGATAGATGAGGGTTTTGTTGAAAAGGGAATTTTTGAAAGTGATAAAAGGGTTACAACACTTAATCTTACAAAAAAGGGAGGAGATTTTTTAGATGAAGAAATGTCTAAATTTACAAATCATCTTTTAGGCAAACTTTCTGTTTTTACAGATAAAGAAATAGAACGTTTAAATGAAATGATAGAAGAAATAAAAGATATGTTTTCAAAAGTTGAAGGTAATAATTAATTGAAAAAGACAATTGGTTAAAATGACAATTAGTACAAGGAGGATTTTTTATGAAGCAAAAGGTCTTGGTGGTGCTTACCACTTTTGTTGTATTATTAATGGCTGTAGGATGCAGCACTTCAGCATCAAATGAGGATACAGTGGAGGATGAAAGAGCTGTATCAGTAAGTGTAGATTACATTAAAAAAAGCAATATAGAAAAAACCCAAACGGTGACAGGGCAGGCAAAGCCTACAAAAGAAGTAAATGTTATCCCTAAACTTCCAGGAAAGGTTTCAAAAGTCTATGTAAGTTTGGGCGAAGAAGTTAAAGAGGGTCAAACTCTTTTTACAATTGATGATAAAGAAATAAAATTGCAGCTTGCCCAGGCAGAAGCAGCTGTTAATGTGGCAAAGACAAATGTTAAAAGATCTGAGGGTGGGGCCTTAGAACTTCAAATGACACAGCTTGAGTCAGCCTTTAAAAGTGCAGAAATTAACTTAAATGATGCACAAAAATTATATGATGATATAAAAATATTATATGAAAATGGAATGTCATCAAAACAAGACCTTGATAGGACTAAAACAGGGTATGAACTTGCAAAAGAACAGTTTGAAACTGCAAAAACTGCCTTAGAATTGACAGGGTCAAGAATTAACAAAGAAAATACAGAAACAGCTTTAGCACAATTAAAGCAGGCAGAAGCTGCGTATAACCTTGCTAAGACACAACTTGAAAATACAATTGTAACTTCACCGGCGGACGGATATATTTCAGCATTAAATGTAAATGAAGGAGAAATTACATCTGGTGCTATTGCTGCAGCTACTGTAGTAGACATTTCCACTGTTATTGTAGAAGTAAATATTGTAGAAAATATAGTAAATAAGGTAAAGGTAGATGATGAGTACCCAGTTTATATAGAATCTGTTCAAAAGGAGCCTTTTTTGGGAAAAGTTATAAACATAAGTCCTAATGTGGATCCAATGACTCAATCATATAAAACAAGAATTAAAGTGGAAAACAAAGATAAATCCATTAAAGGTGGTATGTCAGCCAAAGTGGAAATAGCTGTTGAGGCAAAAGAAAATATTATGGCAGTTCCAATTGAAAGTGTTGTTAGTGAAGGTGGAAAGAGCTTTGTTTTTGTTATAGAAGGAGATAGAGCTTTTAAAAAGGAAGTTTCAACAGGCATATCAAATGAAGAACTTATAGAAATAAACGGAGATATAAAGGAAAACGACCAAATTGTTGTAAAGGGTCAAAATTTTCTTAGTGACAATTCTAAAGTAATTGTGACAGCAAACGACTAGGAAACGGAGTGATTTTTGTGAATATTTCAGAACTGTCTATAAAAAGACCTGTTACCATTATAATGGTTATGCTTATGATAGTTGTATTTGGAGTGGTGTCATTTATAAAGTCACCTATGGATCTTTTGCCAAGCATGAATATTCCTATGGCTGTTATTATGACTGATTATGAGGGTGTAGGGTCTGAAGAGGTAGAAAACTTTGTAACAAAACCAATTGAAAGTGCTGTATCAACAGTTAGTAATATGAAAAGTGTAAGCTCTCAGTCATCGGAGGGTTCTTCCATTGTAATTGTTGAATTTAACGATGGAACGGATATGGATTTTGCTGCTTTAGACATGAGAGAAAGAATTGATATGATTAAAGAGTTTTTACCTGATGGGGCATCAAATCCTATGGTTATTAAAATAAATCCTGATATGCTGCCCATAGCTCAAATAGGTATTTCCTCTACAAATAAGAATGAGATAGAGCTTAAAAACTTTGTAGAAGATAATATAAAAAATCGCCTAGAGAGAATTGAAGGTGTAGCATCTATCAGCCTTAGCGGTGGATTGACAAAAGAGATAACTGTCAATATGGATAGGACAAAAATGGAAAACTACAAATTGTCAATTAATCAAGTTGCAGGTACCCTTCAAATGGAAAATATCAACTTGCCATCAGGTGTTGTAGAACATGGTGACAGAAACCTTAACGTCAGGAGCAAGGGAGAATTCAATTCTATTAGAGAAATAGAAAACATACCAATAGTTTTGCCCCAAGGCAGTGTTATTTACATAAGAGATATTGCAATGGTGGAAGAGGGGTATAAAGATAAGTCTTCTATAAACAGAATGGATGGTGAAGACAGTATTGGTCTTACAATACAAAAAGAGGCCACAGCAAATACCCTTGAAGTTACAAAGCGTATAAAAAAAGAAATTAATGATATTATTAAGGAAAATGCAGATGTAAATATACAACTTGCCTTTGACCAGGGGATATTTGTTGAGCAAGCCATAAATGGAGTTATAGAAAATGGAATTGTAGGTGCTATACTGGCTATGCTTATACTATTTTTGTTTCTAAAAAGCATAAGACCTACTTTGGTAATTGTAATTTCTATTCCAATATCTGTTATATCAACTTTTATTTTACTCTATATATCAAATACAACATTAAACATGATTTCAATGGGTGGTCTAGCCCTGGGTGTGGGAATGATGGTTGATAACGCTATTGTTGTATTGGAGAATATATATAGGCATAGAAAAGAAGGAAAGAACAGATTTGAGGCTGCACTAACTGGAACAAAAGAAGTTGGAGGAGCGATAATTGCATCAACCCTTACAACGGTAGTTGTGTTTGTTCCTATAGTATTTACAGAAGGTCTAGCAGCAGAAGTTTTTAAAGAAATGGCTCTTACTGTTACTTTTTCACTTCTTGCTTCTTTAGCTGTTGCTTTGACTATAGTACCAATGCTAAGTTCAAAAATGCTGAATATGTCAAATAAAAAAGAAGGAAAGACACCTGTTTTTTTCAAAGTAATTGACAAATGGGATAGAGTAATTAATGGACTAGACAACATTTATAGAGTGGCGCTAAAAGGTGTACTTAATTCAAGGCTAATTACCATTATTTTAACAGTTATTATTTCCGCAGCCAGCATTGCCACAGTTTATTTTATAGGAACAGAATTTATTCCAGGTACAGATCAGGGTCTATTTACTGTAAGTATAAATATGGGAGATGGAGTTGTTATTGAAGAGACAGATGAAGTGGTGAAAAAAGTTGAAGAAATAATTGCCAATATCCCTGAAGCTGAAATTGTTTTTGCCACTGTGGGAGGAAGTTCTAGCAATGTTATGTCTCTAGGGATAGAATCAAGTAGTGCCTCCGTTGACGTTACATTAGCACCTCTTTCTAAGCGTTCTAAAAGTACAAGTGAGATAGTGGAAATGGTACGAAATGAAGTGGAAAAAATTCCAGGAGCAGATATTACAGTTGCGGATGCAGGAATGGATATGCTAGCTATGATGGGAAGTCCTATTGTAGTGCAAATATACGGAGATGATTTAAATGAACTAAGCAAAATAGCTGATGAAGTAAAGGATATTGTTGAAAATGTTGAAGGAACCAGACAGGTAGAGAGTAGCATTTCTAAAGGAAGACTTGAAGCTGGAGTATATGTAAATAGAGACAAGGCTTCTTTATATGGACTTTCAACTATGCAGGTTGCATCTGCAATCAGTACATCCCTTCAAGGACAGGTAGCTACCCGTTATAGAATTGAGGGGGACGAAATTGATGTTAGACTAAAATTTCCTGATGAAATAAGCAAAACTTATCAAAGTCTTAATAACATAAGTGTACTAAGTCCTTTGGGTGTTAATGTTCCTTTAGGAGAGGTTGTAGAAATAAAACTAGAAGAAGGCCCTGTTAACATAACTAGAAGAAATCAAACTAGATATGTTACCGTTAGTGCTGACCTTTTTGGAAGAGACGTGGGAAGTGTAAATAGTGAAATACAGGAAAAATTAAATGAGCTAGATTTACCTTATGGATACTACACTTATATAGGTGGAGAAAATGAACAAATAGTAGAATCTTTTGAAAGCCTTGCAAAAGCATTGTTGTTATCTATTTTACTGATATACATGGTAATGGCAGCACAGTTTGAGTCACTTTCCCAACCTTTTATTATAATGTTTTCAGTTCCTCTTGCTTTTTCAGGAGCAGCATTTGGACTATTTATCACTGGAAGAACTTTAAATGTAGCATCATTTATAGGTGTGATAATGCTTTCGGGTATTGTGGTAAACAATGCAATCCTTCTTGTTGACTATATAAACAATCTAAGAGAAAGTGGTATGGAAAGAGATGAAGCAATACTAAAAGCAGGCCCTACAAGGCTCAGACCTATACTTATGACCACTTTAACAACAATTTTAGGACTAATACCTCTTTCATTAGGGGTAGGGGAAGGAGCAGAAATACAGGCCCCACTTGCTACTGTAGTAATGTTTGGTCTGGCACTGTCAACTTTGCTTACCCTTCTAATAATACCAGTTATCTACACGTTGTTTGATGATTTAGTTAAAAAAGTTAGAGGTGCTTAAAAATAAATCCAAAAGGATATAAAGAAGTATTAATTAAATGTATTGAGAATTAAATAAAACAATATAAAAAGAAGCTGTCCACTAATTTTTTAGTGAGACAGCTTCTAACTTTTAATCTCTATCTTCTAACCTCTGTACTATTTGGCGACATTCTAGGTAAAACCTTTTTTCTTCTGCTTCTCCCATGGAAAATGATTTTCTAGGTAGAACACCTTCTAATATCACTGTCTTAAACAAATCATTTTTATTCATTGAAGGCAGATAAAAGCCTATATTGCCCTCTTGGGAACCAAGTTTTGTTACAACATCTTCCCCATGTATATAATCAATTTTAGCTTTTTCATTTTGTTCAATATAATTATCTAAAAAATGTTGAAGAGTTCCTGTTTCTATGTTATAACTAGGGTTTTTCACTTCAATTACACCATATCCTTCAGATGTAACAAATCCAAAAGTATGAACTGAAGGATTTTGGGAAGATTCTTCAATTTTTTTATTAACCATATCTAAAGAGTCAAACTTTTCAAAAGCAATTTCTGAATTATCAAAAAACTTCTTCATACTGTCAAAAATGTCTTTGGTATCAATATTAAATACAACTCTGTGAATAGGCTCAAAAGTTATACCTTCATCATGTACATTAGATAGTTCAACCAAAGCAAATCTAGCTGGATGGTTTTTAAGTTCATGTTCTGATAAATTCTTTTTTATAATTTCCCAATGACCTTTAGCAGATGCTAAGGAGTGGTTTCCATCACCAACAGCAAAAAGAAGAAGCCCTTTATCATCCCCAACCTGATATTTAGATTTAAAAGCAGAAGGGTCTGAAAGTTTTTCTAAAGCGCTGATGATGTTTGAAAGAACTTTTTCATCATCAATTTTATATCCTTTTATATGCCCGCCAGATGCCATGAGTTCAAAATCATATACTTTTTCAAAATCACCTACTTTTTCTGCAAGGGGTTCTATTACGGTTTTTTCAGGGTCATCAATAAGAACCATTACATGAGGAAGCTCTAAAGAAGCATTTTTTCTGATTTTTATTCTTGGAGGAAGACGATCTATAACTGTGCCCTCAGTAGCCCTTACAAGAGTTTGAGATCCTTTATTGTAGTCATATTTTTCAAGATCTATTGCTAAAACAAGACCTTTTCTAGATTCTGTATGGGATGTTTTTCTATCAACAAAAATCATGCAAGAGCCATGAGATGTTAAAATATTTTTGTCAATATATTCCTTCATAGCATCATTTATTTTCTTTATTCTATCTTCACTATCGTCATCTTCGAGATAGACTTCAGGGAATGTTAAATAAAAAGTTGAAGGTTTTCCCTGGGCTTTTTTCTCAACTTCCAACCAATACTCAGGTTCAGAAGTATATTGATCACATGCAACTACTGACCATGCTTTCATATCTGTGCCTGCTTTTGGCAACAATATTTCTGGTACAAGAACACCAATTTTTTCACTATAAATTCTAGAATTTAACATTTTTACACCTGCCTCACAAATATCTATTTTTTAAATTATATATTAAATTATATAACGAATAAATTCTATACGAATATGTAATTTAAGTCAAACAGTAAGATACGTATTATTTTAAATATTATTGAAATAATAAATATAAATATTGTTTGAAAAAAATTATATTATTTGAGAGGTGACAAGTGGTAAAATACAGTGAGGTTATAGGTTTGCCAGTTATATGTGCTGTTAGTGGGAAAAAAATAGGTATTATAAAAGATATCATTTTTTGTCCCGAAAACAAAAAGATTGCAGCTTTTGAAATTGAGAAGAATAGCTGCGAAATCAAAAAAAAGATAGTGCTAAAAGAACATGTCATAAACTTAGGCAAAGATGCAATGATAATTGAAAATGAAGAAAAAGTAATTCCTTTTAAAAAAGTAAAGGACAAGCTTGGTATAAAAAAGAAAGGCACAATAATTGGCTTTAAGATATATACTAAATATGGAGAGGATATTGGAGTAGTTAAAGATATTTTGTTTGATTTTGAAAAAAATACATTGGATGGGGTAGAAGTATCCGATGGATTAATACAAGATATTGTAAAGGGTAGAAATCTACTGCCTTTACTGGGTAAAGTGGAGTTTGGAAAAGAAAATATTTTAGTTGAAAGATCAGCCGTTGAAGAAATGATGGAAAAAGGCAAAGGTATAAAAGGAATAATTAACAAAACATAGGGAATATTACAAAAGAGAGGTGATTACATGAGAAACGGTTTTACCAGAGGTCTAATTATGGGAAGCATTATAGGAGCATCTGTAAGTATGGTGGTAAATTCAGATATGATGAATGGAAGGTCAAGAAGAAAAATGAAAAAAACCGGTGCTGAGCTTATGAGAAAATCCGGCTCCATTATTGGAGACGTGATTGATTTATTTCGATAAATACTCTTAAATCCTTGTAAAGACTGGAGAAATCCAGTCTTTAACTATTCTTAGGGCAGAGTAAATTAAAAAGATTCAAAGTGAGGAGAGTTTTCAACAGAATGTCTTCTAAACGAAAAATATTTGTATACATTTTATTTGCAATAGCTTTTTTATTATTTCTATACATTGGATATAAATATAGGGTAAAATTATTGAAGATAATGACACCTATATTTTTTGCTGTAGTGATTGCTTACTTGATCTATCCTTTAGTTTTATGGCTAGAAGGAAAAAAAATATCTAGAACTTGGTCTATTCTAATTATATATTTTGTAAGCAGCGGCGTTATTACAGCAGCAATTATATTTATTCTTCCCCATTTGATAAATAACACAAAAGAATTGATGAATGTGCTTCCAGATATAGCTATGGAATTTAGAGATAAATTTAACGTTTTTATAAAAAATATAAAGACAAGCAAATGGCCTCCAGATATAAAAGAATCAATATTTAAAGAGATAAACAATGGTACTTATTTTGTGGAAAGAGTGGCTATGGATACGTTAAAAAATTATCTTTGGGGGATTGCAAAAACTGCAACTGCTGCTTTGGATTTGATAATCGCAATGATAATAGCCTATTATTTAATTAAAGATGCCAAAAGTTTTAGGGAGGGGGGGTTGTCTTTAATACCAAGAAAATGGAGAAATGGTGTTATTGGCTGTTGTAGAGAAATAAATGTGGTTCTTTCTAATTTTATTCAAGGTCAGGTGTTAACTGCTTTAATTGTTGGTATAATGATAACTATAGGGTTTTTTATTATCAAATTAAAATATCCCTTAATATTAGGTATGATAGCTGGGGTTTTGAACATAATACCATATTTTGGGCCTGTAATAGGGGCAATACCTGCAATTGCAGTTGCACTTATTGATTCGCCTTTGAAAGCTTTATGGACAGCAATTATTGTTCTAATAATACAACAGATAGAAAATATTTTTATTTCCCCTAAAATAATTGAAGGCAGAGTAGGGCTTCATCCAGTGACAACAATACTTGTAGTGCTCATAGGGGGAGAGTTCTTTGGCATCATTGGAATGTTGATTTCCGTACCTATAGCTGCTGTATTAAAAGTGATAACAAAAAGATGGATAGAAGCAATTGTTTAGTTCTTGACATCCAATAAATACTTTTATATAATTTACTTAGTGGAATCTTATACCTAAGCTAAGTTTAAAAAAGGGAGTTTTTGTATATTAAACTTCCTTTAAATTAATTTTATAAGCACTTAATATAGTTGAAAAGGTAAAATATTTTAGTAAAGTAGCTATGTAAATCAAACTATTTTTATCATATATAAAAGATATCTACATAAAGAGGAGAATATTAAAAATGGGCGAGTGCATTTTTTGTAAAATTGTAAAAAAAGAAATACCTTCGACTATTTATCTTGAAAATGATAAGGTAATAGCTATAAAAGATATCAATCCAGTAGCTCCAGTTCATGTATTAATCATTCCCAAAGAACATATTGAAAATGTAAAAGATATAAATAAAGATAATGGGCAGATACTTGTTGATGTTCATTTAGCAGCAAATAAGGTTGCTGATGAATTGGGGATTTCCCAGAAAGGTTATAGGCTTATTACAAACGTTGGCAAAGATGGGGGACAGACAGTTTTCCACTTGCATTATCACCTTATAGGTGGTATGGAAATGGGGGAAAAATTAATATAAAAAACTTATTTATTTTAGGCAATTATATTGCAATATAATGTAAATTGTGATAGTATTTTATTAAGCTGTATTTCGGATTTATGTATATCATCTGTCTTAAAAAAATACAAAAAATATGTTGTGCTATCTGTGTAATTAAAATGCAAAAACTCAATTCCCAACTGAGTTTTTGTAGTTTTAAAAATAATAAGGATTAAAAATTAGGGGGGGCAATAATGAAAAAAAACCTTATGAAAACGTTTCAACGCATTCTTTCTTGTATTACTGTAATTACACTAATTGTAGGAATTATGGCTGGGGGTGCATTTGCTAAGTATGAGGATTATACTTTAGAGGAATTAATTAAAAAAGCCATTAGTCTTTCAGAAAGCGAAAGATTAGACCTACTTAATGAATTGACACAACAAGATTTAGACAGGTTTAGAAACGAAGTAAAAAATTTATCATTGCGTGAAAAAGGCGAACTAGTACTAAAGTTAACAGACAATGACGATTTATTTAAGTTTTTGAGAGAGGTTCTACTAACAGATCCTTCATTTGATTTAACAATTGAAGATCTCAAACAGTTTATACGTAATAGAATAGTGGACCCAATTGAAAAACTTATGAAAGAATCAATTTTCTTGTCATTAGAAGAAAGAAAAGAATTATTTGCTGAATATCTTGCAGAGCTAGATACATATTTAAAAGAATTAACAAAAGACAACTATATGACATTTGCTGTACTTCTAAGCGAAAAACTATCTACTTTATCAAAAGAAGAAATAGGGGAAGCTCTTAATAAATTAGCAAATTATTCAGTGGAACGTAGAGAAGAAATTATTTATTTCCTAAGATATTTTCAAGCAATTGACTTTGACCTTGATGTATCAGGTTTTAGAAGAATAGCTGCTGATTTTAATAGTGAGATAACAGGAGATAGTGAAAATGATTTTGGAATAAATTTCATTTTTTGTATGATTGATATTATGAGTTCTATTTCATTAACACCATCTGTACGTGATGATGCTGTAGATCCATACAAAATTGAAATAAAGACAAATCTGCTTCCACAGATTAAGAATAGTTTTGACAGAGTTGTTGGATTTTTTGATATATTCAAAAGAAGAGGAATAAAAGATATAGATGGATTATTCGGATATTTAAGTGCCACTATAAACCGTCATGATGATATGGAGATATACTACTTTAAAAAAGAAGTGCTTGATCAGCTTGGAAAGAGAAGATATAGTGGAGAGTTGCTAAAACCAGAAGAAACACCAACACCAACACCAGAGGATCCAGAAGAGACACCAACACCGGATCCAGAGGAAACACCGACACCAACACCAGAGGATCCAGAAGAGACACCAACAC
>DUVG01000002.1 GCA_012841175.1 Clostridium sp. | reverse complement strand
TTGCAGGTACTATGGTGATGGCTATAATATTTGCCTTTTTATCCCTTATTATAATTCTTACTCTCTCTTATAAAATGGATTTTTCCCTATCAACCAATACTATTATTCTTATTGGTGTGATATATTCCATGTTTGTTTCTAGTGTATTGTCCCTTATCACTACATTTGCATCAGACAGGGTTAAGCAAATTACCTTCTGGCTAATGGGAAGCCTGTCTGGCAGTAGTTATGAAAATGCCTTGGTGCTTTTCATAGCCTTGGTGATATTTGGTGTGATTATTCTTTTTCATGCACGGGAATTAAATGCCTTTGCCATTGGTGAAGAAAATGCACGACATATAGGGGTAAATGTGAAGAGGGTGAAGTTTATTGTTATGATTGCTGTTTCAGGACTTATAGGAGTATGTGTATCCATTGGTGGGACAATTGGTTTTGTTGGCTTAGTTGTACCCCATATGGTGCGTATGCTTACAGGACCAAACCACAAAAGGCTGATTCCTACCTCTTTGTTTGGAGGAGCAATTTTTCTTATGTTTGCAGACCTTATAGCACGTATATTACTAAATCCACTAGAACTGCCCATTGGAGTGGTTACCTCCTTTATAGGTGCAATATTATTTATCTATATATTTTATAGTTCAAGGAGGAAAAGCCATGCTTGAGGTAAAGAATTTAACGGTGAGATATGGAAAACTTACAATTGTTGACGATGTCAGCTTCTCTGTTAAAGAAGGGCAATGGCTTATGATTGTAGGACCTAATGGTGCAGGAAAAAGCACCATAATAAATGCTATTGCACAAGGAACACCCTATACAGGGGAGGTTTACTTTAATGATAAAAACATTAAAAAATATAAAGCCCATGACAGGGCAAAAGCCATAGGTGTTTTGGCACAAAACAATTCTATTAACTATTCTTTTACAGTACAGGAGGTTATCAGGTTAGGACGGTACTCCTATGCACCAAGCATATTTTCACGTACAAATAAAGATGATGAAGAACATATTTTAAAAGCCATTGAAATGGCAGGACTTACTTCACTGCTTGACCAGTCGGTTTTAACCCTTTCAGGAGGAGAGTTACAGAGGGTTTTTCTAGCTCAGCTTTTTGCACAAGACCCTAAGATCCTAATGCTAGATGAGCCTACCAATCATTTAGATCTTTTATATCAAAAGCAGACATTTGAATTGATACAAGAGTGGTTAAAAACTCCGGGACGTGCAGTTATATCGGTGGTACATGATTTAAGTCTTGCTAAGGCATATGGTAAACAAGGATTGCTGCTTCATAAGGGAAAGGCTAAAGGCTTAGGTGCTATTGACCAGGTACTGACTGGAAAAAATCTTAATGCAGTGTATTCTATGGATGTTTGTGCATGGATGAGCAGTAAGTTAGAGCAATGGAAATAGTGGTTGTTAAATAATAATAGGGATTTAGCCGATTATTATTTATATAGGACAATAAATTCATTCAAATAATGATTTTGTCTTAATTTGCTTTTTTATGTGTACCTTGCTATAATTAAATCGTATTTTCTTTTAATTTTGTAGCATTTGGAGGAGTTAATATTGATTGAAAAAATACTTGATAAACTAAGAAAGTACAAGTTCTTTTCTGATATGCTGACACCAGAAACTTTTTCGCAAATGAAGAGGTATGTAATTACGGGTTTTACGGGATTTGCCATTGAATATTTTTTGTTTAACATATTTAATGAACTTATATTTGTAAAATTTCCTCCAGGTGGCTATACACCTGTAAAAGAAATTGCAGAAAGATTTATGAAAAGCAGCTTTGAAAGGGGTACATACAGGTATTTATTTGCTAACGCCATTGCCTATGTAGTTGCATTTTGGGTTAACTTTCTTCTCAACAGATACTGGTCTTTCAAATCAAAAGTTAATATTTTTAAGCAATTAAGGCAGTATAGTATTTTATTTATATTTAATTTAATTGCAACTAGTGCATTATTGTATTTCTTGAGTGATGAAATCGGCATTATGCCTAAGATTTCTAAAATATTAGTTATGGGAATGGTGGTATGTTGGAACTTTATTTTGTACAAGAAAGTTATTTATAAATAAAGAAAATTGCCAAAGCCAATTGTTTACCAGTTTAATATTTAAATATAAGTAATAAAAAGTCGCATCTAATTAGATGCGACTTTTTAGATTTTTAAAAATATATTTATTTAATTCATAGGAATAGAATCAATAATTTCTAGAAGATATCTTGATAAAATAATAGCATCTCTTGTATCTATTTTACCATCACGATTCACATCACCAGCATCTTCATTAATATTAGCTACAGGTATTTCAAGAATTATTCTAGTTAATAACATATAGTCCACGGAATTAACTAAACCATCATCATTAATATCTCCATAAATAAAATCTTCAATAGGAGTAGGAGTTGGAGTAGGATTCGGTGTTGGCGTTTGTGTATGTGGTGGAGGAGTAATAGGTGGATTATCCATACCATAATGTTCTCCTAAGGAAACACCGTTTTTACCAAGGGGCACTCTATGGTCAAGTCCGATAAATTTACCATTAGAATCTTGCCACAATGCTTTTTTAAGCAATCCGTATTTTGCTTCATCCCATGTAGACCAATCATTTCCTACTAAACCACCTGTATCACCAGAGTTAGGGTTTATACACCAAAATGTATGGTGGAAACGATGTTCAATTATATAATCTCTTAGTATAGTCATCCATTTTTGGTTTTTTCCTCCGTCCATATGTCCACCCCACTCACCAATAAAAAGTGGTGCAATTCCTTCGTGGTGAATATATGCCCAAGTGTCGTACATATAGTCATCTTCTAAAGTTTTAAGAGTAAAATCTTTATCAAACCAAGGCTGTGCATAAACTGAAGGTCCGTATTCGTGTGGTGAATAGACAATTTGACTATTTAGAGGTCCTAAATCAATAGGATAATCTCTAACACCGCGTAAGTTTCCGCCCCACCATCCAGGATGATATGGAGCAGCATCTCCAGAGGCACCAAAAACGTCAGGATCGTCATATGTAAAGCCTAGCTCAGTCTTAGGATATTGTTCAATACCTTCAATCATTATTAACATATTTGGGTTTACATCTAATATGGCTTTTGCACATGTTTCAGCAGCATACTTCCAGTTGTTTTCACGGGTAGAATCATCCCATATTGCCATATCATCAGGAACAGGACCTGTATAACCACGTTTTCCATGAGGCTCGTTTTTTAGGTCCATTGCAATTATTGTATCATCATTTTTATATTTGTCAGTTAGCCAAACTAAAGTATCAATCCACTTTTTAGTAGTGATAAGACCTGCAGTTTCAGTTTCTAGTCCATACCATAAGTTATAAACGTGACCAGAGTTGTCAGCATGAGGACTGTGAATATCAATCATAACCTTTATACCCAATTCTTTACAATACCCCATTATGATATCGAAAATCTCCATACTGTTTTTAGGTCCATCTGCTTCAGGGTCATAAAAATCAGGGTTACAAACATGATATGGTGGATTGTTACTTGCAGTAACACTTGAAACAGGGTTTGGCTTTCCAGTCATCCAGCTATATAAAAGCTCTGTGGAGATAGGAATTCTTAGAAGGTTAATACCTCTATCAGCTACATCACATAAAATGTCATAAACATCATACCAAGCTCCGTGAAAAACATTTTCGCTACAATTAAAACCAAACCAGTTAGCACCAGTTAGCCACACTTCATTTCCATACATGTCATAGATCTTATTGCCTGATACGTGCAGCCAGTCATCATTCCAGTGGTCAACTGTACTTGCATTTACATCCATAAAACTTACCGATAAAAAAGAAAAAAGGACAACTAGTGTTATGGATAAGGCAAGTCCTCCAACAATTTTTTTCATAAACATACTTCCCCCTTAAAAAAATATATATAATTCATGCATATTAAATGCTTGAATTATTTACGATAGCCTTCTACTTATAATTTTATAGAAAAGTATGGTTTAAATCAAGTTAAAACGCAAAAATATATTAAAGAACCAGATTTTTAGCGAAGAGATTCAACGTCTTTATCAAAAAGCATGTAGTACTGTAAAAGTTTGTACTCATTTATTTTTTCTGTTTGGTATTGGTTTAATTCCTCTGTAAATATGCCATCCCGAGTTTTGTAAAATCTGCTAGTCATAACCGGAAATTCTTCTCTAAGTTCTCTTAAGTATTGAAAATATTCAGTGTCATTTAAACCAATATAATCAAAAAGCTCTAATGCCATGTAGTGAACACTTATATATGGTGCTTTACCTACAAAGGGGATTTTACCCTGATCCTTTAACAAGTTTTTTGCAAGGTTGTTGCTCCAGATAAAATAAGGTGTCTCGTAAGTGTTTAAGTATGCTTCCAAATCCTCCGATGTTCCAATATTGTAGTTCATGGCTTTATAGCCAGAGAAATTTTCACCCAATAGGGGAAGATGATCTGAAAAGTACAATAAAACCACAGGCTCATTTATTTTTTCCAGTTGTTCAATCAGGTAGCCTAGGGCTTTGTCACAACTCATAAGTCCATTGGCGTAATTATTTACTATATGATAATATTCACTATCTACACTTTCTTTTTTTATAATTTCAGGATTCCCCATATCATAATTTGCATATGGACCATGATTTTCAATGGTTACAGTAAAATTAAAATAAGGGTTGTCTGGATAATTATTCAAGTGATTATCAAAATCATCCAAAAGAAATTTAAATGTGTCCATATCAGATACATAATAAGTGTTTTCTCTATCAATATCCATATCATCTATAAAAAATATATTTTGAAATCCTAAATAATCGTATACATTATATCTATTATAGAACCAAGGAAAACCTGGGTGAAATCCTGTTGTTTTATAACCTTTTGATCCTAGTATCCATGGAAGTGCATAGGTGTCTTTACGGATTAAATTAATATAAGGATTTGCAAAATCACTAAGTGTGGTTTTTGAATGTCCTGTAAGAAAGGAAAATTCACTATCTGAAGTACCTCCACCAAAAATAGTTGTAACAATTTTGCCGTAATAAGATTGGGCAGTGATTTTATTAAAATTTTCCAATGGATTATAGCCATTATTAAACTCAATTTGTTCTACCTTATCTATATCTAAGAATGCTTCGCTCATTATTGCAATGATATGAGGAAGCTTAACATTATCTTCTTTTTCTACATTATATTTAGAAAGTATATTTTCAGAATCGGAAGGAGAATATCCTTCAGGTACAGGTAAATCAAAGGTGTGGGTTTTAATTAAGAAGGAATAAATAAATCCTCTTGAATTTACCACATCTATTTGAGAATATTGAGAACCATATATTTTAAATTTATTATAAAAGGATGTGCTGCTATAGGCTGTATTATATAAAAAGATAGACAGCACAACTGTCAATAAAACTCCAATGCTTCTCGGAAGTAACTTCATTGGTTTGGATTTTATATATATAAGTAAGAACAATGAAAAAAGAACAAATAGTGCTATTAAAGCATACAATTTAGCATTAAATGGAAGTTGGGACAAATTAATAACTTTTGTGGATTCATTTCCAAGGTATATATCAGCTGGTACAAAGGGTTCGTGACGAAGACGTATTTTAAACCGGTTTACAAAATGAAAAATTAAAAAAGGTGTTCCTCCAAAAAAGAAGGATGCCCAAAGTCTTGAAGTTATAAAAAATACAAATAGCATAAACATAGTTATAGGTAATGTATTCATAATTAATAAAATTGGGGACTTTATAAATCTCCACACAACTACTAAAGAAAAAACAGATGAAATTTGAACTCCTACAATTGATAAGGCAAATGAAAAAGCCACTATTGCTATAATATTAATGTAATTTTTGCTTATGTATATTTTTCTCATTGTATATCTCCTTCTGATACTACCAATTTAAGTCCTGGTATTTTTTATAAAAGTAATTTAACTTTATAGAAGTTTATCAAAATACCGTTAATATTTCAAGTTGTAATATATGTTTTTAGAAAATAATTATTCCTTTTTTTTAGCTCTATTGCCCTAAAGTAAAAAAGGTGTTATCATACTAATATTCGCAGAATATTCACAAAATATTCGAATACATTTGCAAAAAAGTGTGTCTTTATTGTAAGTTACTAAGTTAAAGAATAAATACTTTTAAAAAGAAATGTTTTAGATTTATGGAGGTATAGATAGCATGAGAAAAACAAAAATAATTTGCACATTAGGACCAGCTGTAGAGAGTGAAGAGATGTTAAGAGAACTTATGTTAAAAGGGATGGATGTGGCTAGACTAAACTTTTCACATGGAAGCCATGAAGAACATAAAGAAAGAGTTGAACGCTTCAAAAAAGTAAGGGATTCTTTAGATCTTCCTATTCCACTTCTTATTGATACAAAAGGGCCAGAAATTAGGCTTGGTAAATTTAAAGATAAGGAAGTGAAATTAAAAAAAGACGATAAACTTGTACTTTTAAATGAAGATAAAATGGGAGATAAAAAAGAAGCATCTATATCGTACAAAGACTTGTACAAAGATGTAAAAAAAGGCAGCAGCATTTTAATAAATGATGGACTTGTTGAACTTGTAGTTGAAAAAATAGAAGATAAAGACATACATTGCACAGTAGTTAATGGTGGTATTATAGGTGATAATAAAGGTGTAAATGTTCCAGGAATAGATCTACATCTTCCGCCACTTACCGAAAAAGATATTGAAGATATTAAATTTGCTATAGATAATGAATTTGACTTTATAGCAGCTTCTTTTGTAAGAAAAGCCTCTGATGTTATAGAAATCAAAAAAAATCTTGAAGAAAATAAAGGACAAGATATAAAAGTTATTGCAAAGATTGAAAATAGAGAAGCAATTGAAAATGCAGATGAAATAATAGAAGTTTCAGATGGAATTATGATAGCCCGTGGTGATTTGGGAGTTGAGATACCTGTTGAAGAAGTTCCCATAGTACAAAAAATGCTTATAGAAAAATGCTATAAAAATGGAAAGCCTGTTATTACTGCTACCCAAATGCTAGATTCAATGATTCGAAATCCACGCCCCACAAGGGCAGAAGCTAGTGATATTGCAAATGCTATTTATGATGGTACAAGTGTAATTATGTTATCAGGAGA
>DUVG01000008.1 GCA_012841175.1 Clostridium sp. | reverse complement strand
AATACAAAAAAAAGAGGTATGAATTATGGTAAAAACAACTGCAAATTATGATGAAGTTTTAAGAGTTATTAATGCTGAACATCCAGATCCTTTTAGTGTTTTAGGTATGCATTACTTAGAACATGAAAAGTCAATTGTAGTACGGGCCTTTTTTCCAAATGCAAAGAAGATACATGTAATTGATATTTCAAGCCATAAAAAGTATGAGATGTCTTTAATGGATGACAAAGGCTTTTTTGAAGTATTGTTAAGAGACAAATCAGATTTTTTTAAGTATATTTTAGAAATAACAGATAATACAGGACACACATTCTCTACCTACGATCCATATAGTTTCCTGCCTGTTTTAACGGATTTTGATTTGCATCTTTTTAATGAAGGTAATCACCATAAGATATACGAAAAATTAGGTGCTCATCTAATGACTATAGATGGCATCCAAGGTACTTTTTTTGCAGTTTGGGCCCCTTGTGCAAAACGTGTAAGTGTTGTTGGTAATTTTAATCAATGGGATGGTAGAAGGCATGTTATGAGAGCTAGAGGTTCATCTGGTATTTGGGAGTTGTTTCTTCCTGGCATCAAAGAAGGAGATATATACAAATTTGAAATTAAAACTCCTCATGATGAATTGTATGTAAAAAGCGACCCTTATGCCTTTTATTGTGAACTAAGACCAAATACCGCTTCAATAGTATACGATATTGAAAATTATCAGTGGAATGACCATGAATGGATGAAGGAAAGAGATAGTGACAACAATTTTGAAAAACCAATCTCCATATACGAAGTTCATTTAGGATCATGGAAAAGGGCTTCAAATGACGAAAATGGATTTCATACATACAGGGAGCTTGCTGATGATTTAGTAGAATATGTAAAAGAATTGGGATACACACATATTCAACTTCTTCCTGTAGCAGAACACCCCTTTGACGGGTCTTGGGGATATCAAATAACAGGCTATTATGCTGCAACAAGCAGATATGGTGAACCAAAGGACTTTATGTATTTTGTAGATAAATGCCATCAAAATGGAATAGGTGTATTACTTGACTGGGTACCTGCTCATTTTCCAAAAGATGGACATGGTTTGGCAAGATTTGACGGGACTGCACTTTACGAGCACTACGATGAAAAGCAGGGAGAACATCCTGATTGGGGTACTCATATATTTAACTATGGAAGACTTGAAGTTAAAAACTTCCTTATATCAAATGCATTATTTTGGCTTGAAAAATACCATATTGACGGCCTTAGAGTTGATGCAGTGGCTTCAATGCTCTATTTGGATTACGGTAAAAAAGATGGAGAATGGATACCAAATCGCTGGGGTGGAAAAGAAAATGTTGATGCGATAGAATTCATACGTCAGTTAAATTCTACAGTGTATAAATATTACCCTGGAGTTATGATGGTGGCTGAAGAATCCACCTCCTGGGCTCTTGTCTCTAAACCACCTTATGTAGGAGGTTTAGGGTTCTCCTATAAGTGGAATATGGGTTGGATGAATGACTTTTTACGCTATATGAGTATGGACTCTGTATATCGCAAACACCATCAAGACCTTATAACTTTTTCCTTAATGTATGCATTTTCAGAAAATTTCATATTAGTTCTTTCTCATGACGAAGTGGTCCATGGAAAATGTTCAATGATAGAAAAAATGCCGGGAGACTATTGGCAAAAATTTGCCGGACTTCGCGCTAGTTATGGTTATATGTATGGTCATCCTGGAAAAAAACTTTTATTTATGGGTAGTGAATTTGCTCAGTTTATTGAATGGAATTATAAGCAAAGCTTAGACTGGTTTTTACTTGATTATGACATGCACAAAAAAATACAAACTTACGTAAAAGACCTTAATAATTTATACAAAAATGAAAAAGCTTTATTTGAAATTGATTTTAGTTATGAAGGTTTTGAGTGGATAGACTGCAATGACAGAGAGCATAGTATTGTATCCTTTATAAGAAAGGGTAAGGACTGGCGTGATAGTTTAGTATTTTTGTGTAATTTCACACCTACTCCACATGATAATTACCGTATAGGAGTACCTTTTGATACTGAATATACAGAAATTTTTAATAGTGATTGGGAAAAATATGGAGGCAGTAATGTTGGAAACTTTGAACCTTTAAAAGCTGAATCTTCATCTTTTCATAACAAACCATATTCTATAAATCTGACAGTCCCACCACTATCAACTATAGTGTTAAAACCTAAATTAAAATAAATATAAAGTATTAGATTATATATATACTCAAAAAAGCCCTGATGCTTAGCCTAAACTAACATCAGGGCTTTTAAATTTCTAGCCACTACATCCTATTTATATAATTTACGTACTTTTTTATAAACTGGTAGTCTTCTGTATGTATTAATAAAACAGCTATTATATATTTTTGCATTCCTTCTATTTTCTTTCTTGATATATTCAAATACTTCTCTATCTCAGCCATTGGTAGAGATTTGTTTTTTTTAATCCTCTCTAACATTTCTCTTCTTGAAAGTATAAACCTTACCACTTGAGATACCATAAAGCGGGTGTTTTTTTGTTTAGGAGAAGTCTTAATAAGATCAAAAAAATGTATATCCCACTCTTTAAGTTGTTCCCCAAGCTGCTGTAATTCTAACCTTTGGTATTCTCCTATTTCTTCTTCAGAATATTTCTCTAAGGGTTTTGCTGTGGGAAAATCAAATTCTTCATCATCATTATTGTCTTTTAAAAAAAGAATTTCCGGATACCTTTTTTCTTTTCTATAATAATCAACAATTCTTTTTTTGATTGTCTCTTGAGAAAAAGATAAAAAATTCCCCTCAGAAGTTTTATATGACTCAATAGACTCAACAAAGGCTGCAAACCCTATGCTTAGCTCATTATCATATTCACAGGAACCATACTTTTGGGCAACATTTTTAACACATGCTGCAATAAAAGGCTTGTATTCTTCTGCAAATTTATTGATATCTTCTTTACTATTTTTAATTCTTTCAACTTTTTGATTGATAACATTAGGGTGCATAGACTTGCCTCCTATATCCTTTAAGAAGAGAATATTATAAAAATCTTTAACACTATTATATCAGTTAATTTTTAAAAATACAACTACATATATTTTGACGGCCTCCCTGTTTTAGTACAAGAAAGCCGTCAAAATACTTAACTGTCTTATTCATCTCTAATAAGTTTATATTCAATTGAATCCACAAGTGCCAACCAGCTGGCTTCAATAATGTCTGCTGATACACCAATTGTTGTCCATACATCCTTTCCATCTGTTGACTCAATTAAAACTCTAACTTTTGCAGCTGTTGCAGAATCAGAATCAAGCACCCTTACCTTGTAGTCTGTAAGTTTCATATTCTTTATTTGAGGATAAAATCTCTCTAAAGCCTTTCGTAGTGCATTGTCTAAAGCATTTACCGGACCATCTCCTTCAGCTGCAGTCATTTCTTCCTGCCCGTCTACACTGATTTTTATTATTGCAGAAGAATTGGCACTGCTAATAGAAGGCTCATTAACCAATACTTTAAACTCTCCTAAATCAAAATGTGATTTATATTTACCTAATACCTTACGTATTATAAGTTCTAAGGAACCCTCTGCCCCCTCATACTGGTAACCTTCAAATTCCATTTCCTTAACTTTTTCCAATATCTCTTTAGTATGAGGTGAATCCTTAGTAATAGTTTCATCAAAAGTATTAATAAAGTTTAATAGTGCACTTCTTCCTGCAACCTCGGATATTAAGAACATTCTTGCATTTCCAACTGTTTCAGGTTCTATATGCTCATATGCAGTAGGATTTTTATTTACAGCATCAGCATGCATACCTGCTTTGTGGGCAAAGGCATAATTGCCAACATAAGGAGCTCTATCATCATGTAAAACATTTGCAATTTCGCTAATGTATTTGGCGATTGTTGTAAATTCAGAAATACTATCTTCTAATATACATTTATATCCTAGTTTTAGCTGTAAATTAGGTATTATTGTAGTTAGGTTTGCATTACCTGTTCTTTCTCCATAACCATTCATAGTTCCCTGTACCTGAACAGCTCCTGCTTTAACTGCCATAATTGAATTTGCAACTGCCATGCCAGTATCATTATGACAGTGTATACCAATGTCTTCTTTAAACTCTTTTACCACTTTAGATGTTATTTCATATATCTCATCAGGAAATGTTCCTCCATTTGTATCACAAAGGCACAAGCAGTCAGCTCCGCCCTCTGAGGCAGCCTTAAGTGCTTTTATGGCATATTCAGGATCTTCTTTATATCCATCAAAAAAATGTTCAGCATCAAATACCACTTCTTTATTTTTGCTTTTAAAGAAAGCCACTGTATCTCGAATCATATTTAGATTTTCTTCTAATGTAGTTCTTAAAATCTCTGTAACTTGAAACCTCCAGCTTTTCCCAAATATTGCCACAGCAGGTGTATCTGCCTTTAAAAGAGATTGGACATTTGCATCTTCTTCCACAGATATATTAACTCTACGAGTACTTCCAAATGCTATAACCTTTGAGTTTTTGAGATTTAGTTCTTTTACTCTTTCAAAAAACTCTAAATCCTTTGGGTTAGATCCTGGATTTCCTGCTTCAATATAACTTACACCCATACTATCTAATTTTTTAACAATTTTTATTTTGTCCTCAACACTAAAGGAAATTCCTTGTGCTTGAGCACCATCCCGAAGGGTAGAGTCATATATAAAAATCCTTTTCAAATTCATTTACCTCCTAAACTTCACCTTCACTTATTATCTTATTAATTGCATTCAAGTATGCTTTTACACTGGCTTCTATAACGTCAGTACTTATTCCTCGGCCTAAAACCGCAATATCTTCTTTGGAGATTTTTACTGTAACTTCTCCTAATGCGTCTTTACCTTCTGTCACAGAATCTAGAGAGTAATCCTCAAGTTTAAAACTTATTCCCACTACTCTCTCCATTGCATTAAATGCAGCATCTATAGGTCCATCACCTGTTGCCGCCTCTGTAATGATTTCTTCATTCTTCTTAAGAGAAATGGTAGCAGTAGCAACACTTTTGTTTCCACTGGTAATCTGAAAACTATCTAACTCATATATTTCAGGAACTTTTGAAACTTTTGCTTCTATCAACGCTTCAATATCCCTATCTGAAACAGCTTTCTTCCTGTCTGCCAAATCCTTAAACATTTCAAAGGCTTTTTGTATTTCTTCTAAAGTTAAGTTGGTGTATCCAAGCTCTCTAAGTCTCTCTTCAAAAGCATGTCGTCCTGAAAGCTTACCTAACACCATCCTGTTTTGAGAAAGTCCAATGGATTCAGGAGTCATTATCTCATAGGTGGTTTTTTCAGATAAAACACCATGTTGGTGAATTCCTGATTCATGGGCAAAAGCATTAGAACCCACTATTGCTTTATTAGGTTGAACTTTTATACCTGTTAAGCTTGAAACCAATTTACTTGCTCTATATATCTGTGTTGTATCAAAGCTGTGACCTATATTGTAAAAATCCTTTCTTGTCTCTAATCCCATTATTATCTCTTCAACTGCTGCATTTCCAGCTCTTTCACCTAGACCGTTTATTGTACATTCTATTTGAGTAGCTCCATTTAATACAGCAGCTAATGAATTTGCCACAGCTAATCCTAAGTCATTATGACAATGGACACTAATATCTGCTTTATCAATGTTTGGCACATTTTCTTTAATTGATTTTATCAAATTACCATATTCAATTGGAGTTGCATAACCTACAGTGTCAGGTATATTAACAACGACAGCTCCTGCATCTATAACTTTTTCTAATACTTTGAATAAAAATTCTGGTCTGGTTCTACTAGCATCTTCTGCAGAAAACTCAACATTGCTGCAATATTTTTTTGCATATTTAACCATTTCTACAGCTCTTTCAAGGACTTCCTCTTCAGACATCTTAAGTTTATACTTCATATGAATATCTGAAGTTGCAATAAAAGTATGAATTAATGGGTCTTGTGCTCCTTTAACCGCTTCCCATGCTCTGTCAATATCTTTTTCTACTGCTCTAGAAAGACTTGCAATAGTAGCATTTTTTATGTTTTCTGCGACTGCTTTTACCGCTTTAAAATCTCCAGGAGAAGCAATGGCAAACCCAGCTTCAATAACATCTACCCCTAGCTTTTCTAGTTGTCTTGCAATCTCCAATTTCTCATTAATATTTAAATTAACCCCCGGTGTTTGTTCTCCATCTCTTAGTGTTGTATCAAATATTTTTATTTTCTTTGACATATAGATACCTCCAATCTCACACTTCAAACTCATATTTATAAATAGCTTTATGTATTTTATTTGAAATTAAGTTATATAAAGTATTTTCATATAATTTAAGCTTAGAAAAGTTTTCTTATTAGTTTGCGAAGAAAAGAATGTTTCTTCGCAAACCTTTATATTTTTATTTTTTTAACCAACTCATCATTTTTCTAAGTTCAGCTCCAACTTTTTCAACTTGGTGTTCTGTTTCAATAGCTCTCATTGCCAAGAAATTTGCTCTTCCTCCAGAATTATTTTCAGAAATCCAGTTTGAAGCAAACTTACCGTTTTGTATTTCTTCAAGAACTTTTTTCATTTCTTTTCTTGTCTCTTCAGTTATAATTCTTCTACCTGTAACATAGTCACCATACTCTGCTGTATCACTAATTGAGTATCTCATGTAGGATAAACCGCCTTGTACAACCATGTCTACAATAAGTTTCATCTCATGTATACATTCAAAATAAGCTATTTCAGGCTGATATCCTGCATTTACCAATGTTTCAAAACCAGCCTTCATTAATTCACTAACACCACCACAAAGCACTGCCTGCTCACCAAAAAGGTCAGTTTCTGTTTCTTCTTTAAATGTTGTTTCGATAATACCAGCTCTGCCAGCACCAATTCCTGCTGCGTAAGCAAGAGCATAATCTCTAGCTTTTCCAGAAGAATCCTGATGTATAGCTATTAGTGAAGGTACACCTTTGCCTTCTTCATATTGACTTCTAACAGTGTGACCAGGGCCTTTAGGTGCAACCATTATAACATCCACATCTTCAGGTGGCTGGATTTGACGATACTGAATGTTAAATCCATGTGCAAACATTAACACATTGCCAGACACTAAATTATCTTTTATACTCTCTTCATAAACTTGTTTCTGAACCTGGTCAGGAACAAGAATCATTATTAAATCTCCAAGTTTTGCGGCCTCAGCAGTATCAACCACTTTAAGTCCGTCATCAATTGCTTTTTGTCTGCTTTTAGATGTAGCAGATAATCCTACAACAACATCTACCCCACTATCTTTTAAATTTTGTGCATGGGCATGACCTTGACTACCATATCCTAAAATTGCTACAGTTTTTCCTTTTAATAAGCCAAGATTACAATCACTTTCATAATACATTTTCGCCATTTGCAAATCACTCCTCATCATTATTGTTAACTCTTATATATTTATTGCCTCTCTCGAGTGCAATGGTACCTGTTCTTACAATTTCTTTAATACCAAATTGCTTTAGCATATCTTCTAAAGCCAATACTTTATTGGTGCTTCCAGAAATTTCAATTGTTAAAGTATCTTTTGATACATCAATAATATTAGCCCTAAATATTTTTACAATTTGAACAATCTCTGATCTTGTAGAAGCATTAGCTTCAACCTTCATAAGTACAAGTTCTCTCTCTACAGATTCATCCTTTTGAAGTCTTTTAATTTTTATTACATCAACGAGTTTATTAAGCTGTTTGCTAACCTGCTCAACAATATACTCATCTCCGTCAACAACAATGGTTATTCTTGAAACTTCAGGATTTTCTGTCACTCCAACTGCTAAACTGTCAATGTTAAATCCTCTTCTACTAAATAGTCCAACCACTCTAGATAGAACCCCTGCATGGTTTTCAACCAAAACCGATAGAATATGCTTCCCCATAATATACCTCCTCAATTCAATAAAATTTCTACATATAAACTTTTATCAGAAACAAAAGCCGCATAACAAAAAACTTATAGTGTTGATTCTTCAGGATCAATTATACATTCCAAAAGATACGGCTTATCGTCTGAAAACATCTCTTTTAGTGCTTCTTTGATTTGGGAATTTTCATCAATTCTTTTTCCCTTAAATCCATAAGCTTCAAATAGCTTTATAAAATCTGGATTTTCACCTAAAAACACTCCCGAGTAACGGCCGCAATATCTTTGCCTTTGTATTTCACGTACAAGTCCAAGCCTTGAATTGTTAAACAAAATAATCTTAACGCCAATGTCATTTTGCTTTATAGTTCCAAGTTCATTCATGGACATTTGAAAGCTACCGTCACCTGATATACAAATAACTTTTTCTGAAGGTTGCCCTACCTTTGCACCTACTGCCGCCGGTAGTCCATATCCCATTGTACCCATACCTCCAGATGTTATAAATGTACCTGGCTTTTTAATTCCTACCCAGTTTGCAGCCCAAATCTGATTTTGACCAACTTCTGTTGTAACAACGCTGTTTTCATCTATGTGTTTTGTCAATAGAGACAGAAGATATTTAGGGTTAATAAAATCAGATTCATTTTTAACTTCTGTCTGTAATTTGCGCTCTTCTTTTATTTCTTTTAATTTGTTTACCCATTCATCTGAGTCTGCTTTTTTTGCCATTTCAACAAGCTGTTGTAATACATCTTTCACATCACCTGTTACAGGTATTTCTACTTTAATGTTTTTACCTATTTCTGCTGGGTCGATATCAATATGAATTACTTTGGCATTATTTTCTATTTTATTTGGAGAACCTACTGCCCTGTCACCAACCCTTGCACCCATAATGATCAGTAAATCTGCTTTATGGATAGCACGATTTGCAGCATATACACCATGAGAACCTAGCATCCCTAAATTTAATGGATGTTCATGTGGTATTGAGCCTATTCCCATAAGTGTAGTTGTTATTGGTATATTGCATTTTTCTGCAAACTCTACAAGCTCCCTTGACGCACCACCTCTTATTACCCCACCGCCTGCACATATAAGAGGCCTTTTTGCTTCTGATATAGCTTCAACAACTCTCTTTATTTGAAGGGAATGACCTCTGTATTTTGGTTTGTATCCTCTGATATCAATGCTTTTAGGATATTCAAACTCCAATTCCCTAGTCTGCATATCAATAGGTATATCTATAACTACAGGTCCTGGTCTTCCTGTAGATGCTATATGAAAAGCTTCTTTAATAATTCTTGGTAAATTCTTTTCATCTTTTACAAGATAACTATGTTTACAAAAAGAAGCTGTTGCACCTGTTATATCTGCTTCCTGGAAAACATCTCTACCTACCAGCTCTGATGATACCTGACCTGTAATTGCAACCATAGGTATTGAATCCATATATGCTGTTGCAATTCCTGTAATAAGATTAGTAGCTCCAGGACCTGATGTTGCAACACATACACCTGTT
>DUVG01000061.1 GCA_012841175.1 Clostridium sp. | reverse complement strand
TCTTACACAGAGTTTTGGAACACCGAGCAACAGAGTGATATTTGGGCATATAAATGGGGGCATTGCTGGGACGATGTAATATATGGAACCCGAATCCTTCTTGCTAAAATAACAAACAAAGACGTATATAAAGAATCTAGTGAACGCCACCTCGACTTCTGGACAACCGGATATAATAATAACCGAGTAAAATATACTCCTAAAGGTTTAGCTTGGCTTGATCAATGGGGTGCCTTAAGATATGCAACAACCACTGCATTTATAGCAAGTGTTTACGCAGATTGGGAAGGTTGTTCTCCAGATAAAAAAGCAATTTATGAAGATTTTGCTAAATCACAAATAGATTATGCTTTAGGTAGTGCAGGAAGAAGCTATGTTGTAGGTTTTGGAGAAAATCCACCTGAAAGACCACACCACCGAACTGCCCACGGTGCTTGGGCTGATACAGATAAAGAGCCAGATTACCACAGGCACGTACTCTATGGCGCATTAGTTGGAGGACCTAATCAAAATGATCAATATACTGATAAAATTGATGATTTTGTGTGTAATGAAGTGGCTTGTGACTATAATGCAGGTTTTGTAGGTATTCTTGCAAAAATGGTTTCTCTTTACGGAGGAACTCCTGATAAAAACTTCCCACCAAAAGAAGAACCTGAAGATGAATTTTTTGTAGAAGCCAGCATAAACTCAATTGGGCCTAACTATACTGAGATTAAAGCAGAATTAAATAACAGATCTTCTTGGCCTGCAAGAGTAATTAAAGATTTGTCATTTAATTACTATGTAGATCTTACAGAAGTTTTTGAAGCAGGTTATGATGTAGATGATATACAAGCGGAATTGCGTATGACTGAAATTCCTGCAACTATTAGCGAATTACAACACTGTTCAGACAATATATATTATATAAAAATATCTTTTAAAGACGGCACAGATATTTTCCCTGGAGGACAATCGGAGTTTAGACGTGAAGTACAATTCCGTATCTCAGGGCCTCAAGGAACTGACTTTTGGGATCCTGACAATGACTTTTCATACAAAGGGCTTGTACGTGACCACGTAGTAACAAAAACTGAATATATGCCTGTATATGATGGTACCACTAAAATATTTGGTTTAGAACCTGAAGGATCAGAACCACCATTTGTAATGGGAGATCTAAATGGGGATGGGGTGGTCAATTCCTCTGATTACTCTATGCTAACAAGGTATGTATTGGAAATAATATCCGAATTCCCAGTTTCTGCCGGAGCAGTGGCAGCTGACCTTAACGCTGACGGGGTAATTAACTCTCTTGACTGCGCTTTAATGAAAAGATATATATTAGAAATAATAGATAATTTTTAAAACAGTCTTATTATATTCTAACTTTTCTTAGATAATAAAATAAAGGATTGAGCAAACCAGCTCCGTCCTTTATTTTTGTTTTAAGCAGTGTAGAACTTAAAGATGTACTTTACTACATTCATACTACATCTTTTGTACCAACCTAGTCTTGAATTAGCAACTTTGAAAATACTCTCTTCGTTAAATCCCTTCTTATATTTCCTATTCAAGTAAGATAGATTTCTAAAAAATTGTATTTATTTTAAATCTGTTAATTTTTTAATATGTTCTTTTCCATCAAAAAGATTTTTTGCCACATAATTTACAAAACTAAAGTCCTGTTTATATGTGTATTCATTTGGAATTGCAATGGTATAACAACCGGCCTTAACTCCTGCTAATGCACCATTACTTGAATCTTCAAGTACAACCGTCTCTGATGGCAAAACTTGAAGTTTGTCCATTGTTCTTAAATATATTTCAGGATTTGGCTTCCCGTTTATAATCTCATCCGATGTCTGCAAAACTTCAAAATAACTTTTTAAATTCAGCTTATCTAATACTATTTGCAAAAACTTATCAGGAGAGCCTGTTGCTATTGCTAGTTTTATTTTATCTTTAAATTCATCTAAAATATCAAAAAGGCCTGGCATAGGAACAAGTTCTTTTTTCAGCTTTTCAACAAACAAATCATCTCTCATTTTTAAAAGTTCTTCTACGGAAATGTTAATTTCTAAGTCTTTTGCAAATATTTCTATCGCTTCCACAGGCTTTCTCCCCATCATTTTCCAAAGGGTTTCATCTTTTACCTCTTTGCTAAATTTTTTAGCTATAATTCTTTCTGTATCAAAATATAATCCCTCTGTATCAACCATCAAACCATCCATATCAAATATAATTGCTTTCATTTTTATTTCCATCCTTTTTTTCATTAATTTTATTTTTTAATTCCTCTAAATTATTTATTTTCCCTTTTATATATAAAATATTATTAACTCAACTTTCGCAGGACAATAATGAGAGTTTTTCCTTTAGGAATATGGGTAACGCATTAATAAAGTAGTCAATAAAC
>DUVG01000060.1 GCA_012841175.1 Clostridium sp. | reverse complement strand
TAAAATTGGAGGAGTAATAGTGAAAAAAAATAACAATAATCTTTTAAACTGGATATTTGAAACTTTTGCAATTAGAATTAGTTCTCACCAAAAGCCCTTTTGGTATACTTCAGGAACAATTGGGCCCTATTATATAAACACACATTTTCTTTATGGCAGTGAGAAAAAAGCTATAGACTTATTAAGCTTTATAGATAATGAAAAAGAAAATAAATTAACCTGTCCTAAAAAGCTTTTAGCTAAAACATATGAAAATTATAAAAGTGACGATATTTATAAAGGCGTAATTGATGAAATGTGTCATTTTATTAAAAACAATATAGAGCTAGATGATGTTGATTACATATCAGGAGGAGAGAGAAGGGATTGGTTTTTTTCTCTTCCCATATCTAAAATTCTAAAAAAACCTCATGTAACAATATATAAGGATTTAGATACTGTTATAACATATGATGATAACATAGAACATTTAAAAAATTTAAATGGGGGAAAAGTACTGCATATAGCAGACCTTATAACTGAAGCTTCAAGCTATGAAAGGGCATGGATACCTGCAATAAAAGAAAAAGGCGGACAAATCCAGTGGAGTGTTGTGGTTGTAGATAGAATGCAAGGTGGTGGAGAACTTCTTTTAAAAAATGGAATCAAGTCTTTTTCCATGATAAATATAGATGCTAATTTTTTCAAAGAAGTTTTGGCAATGGGTATTATTAATCAGGAACAATTTGAGATGATAAATGAATATCTAGATAATCCTAAAGAGTCAATGGCTAATTTTTTAAAGAAAAATCCTGACTTTTTAAAAGAATCTCTTGCCTCTGACAGCCAAGACAGTAAAAGGGCAAAACTATGCATAGAAAAAGATATTTATGGATTGAAAGGAAATATATTAGAGTAATTTTTAAAAGGAGGAAAGATTTTGGAAAGAATAGATAGCCATGTTTCCACAGAAGATATGGAAAGGCAAAAAGAATTTATACAGCTAGTTGCAGATAAAAATGACGGAAAAATCCCAAAATACTACTTGAACACTTTTGGATGTCAAATGAATGAACATGATTCTGAAAAATTAGCAGGAATGCTTTCTAATATGGGATATATTGAAACTGATGATGTAAATGAATCTGACCTTATTATATACAATACCTGTTGTGTTCGGGAACATGCAGAACAAAAGGTATACGGTCATTTAGGTGCTTTAAAGAAGCTAAAGGAGGATAAACCAGAACTTAAAATTGCAATATGTGGATGTATGATGCAGCAAGAGGAAGTGGTTAGTCATATCAAGAAGACGTATAGACATGTTGACTTGATTTTTGGAACTCATAATCTGCATAAATTTCCAGAGCTCCTTTTGAAATCTTTTGGAAGAAAAAAAACACTTATTGATGTATTAAATACAGATGGAAAGATTGTAGAAAATGTTCCTGTTGAGAGAAAAGACAGTGTCAAAGCATGGATTACAGTTATGTATGGCTGCAATAATTTTTGCTCATATTGCATTGTCCCATATGTACGTGGAAGAGAAAGAAGCAGGGAAATTAGAGATATAAAAGAAGAGGTAATGACGTTAGGACGTCAAGGGTTTAAGGAGATAACACTTCTTGGCCAAAATGTAAACTCTTACGGGAAGGATTTAGACAACAAAGTAAACTTTGCAGAGCTTTTATACCAATTAAACGAAATCCCTGGAATTGAAAGAATTAGATTTTTAACTTCCCATCCAAAGGATTTATCAGAGGAACTTATATATGCAATGAGAGATTTAAGTAAAGTCTGTGAACACTTGCATCTTCCTTTTCAAGCTGGAAGTACAAAGGTTTTAAAGGAAATGAACCGGGGATATACAAAGGAACAATATTTAGAACTTGTTATGAAAGTAAAAGAAAATATTCCGGATATTTCACTTACAACAGATATAATTGTGGGTTTTCCAGGAGAAACTGACGAAGATTTTGAAGATACGTTAGATGTTATAGAAAAAGTTCGGTTTGATTCTGCTTACACATTTTTATATTCAAAAAGAACAGGAACACCTGCAGCAAAAAGTAAAAATCAAATTTCAGATGAAGTAAAAAAAGAAAGATTTGAAAAACTTTTAACTCTGCAAAATACAATAAGTAGAGAGATTAATGAAACATTTTTAGGGAAAAAAGTAGAAATTCTTGTTGAGGGAATTAGTAAAACAAACGATAATATATATACAGGAAGAACAAGAGGAAATAAAATAGTTAATTATAAGGGAAGTAAAGATGATATTGGCAAATTAAAAAACATATTAATAGATGATATTAAAACATGGTCGCTAGAAGGAAAGGAAATTACAAAATAGTGAGGATATACTTATGAAAAGATTTGTTTTTGTTGTTGCCATAATAGTAGTATTTTTTTCTATATTCAATATATTTGAAGTTTACGGAAATGAAGATATTAAAGTTTCTGTTAATGACACTTTAATAACATTTGACGTAAATCCTGTTATTATAAATGGCAGGACTATGGTAGCTGTTAGAAGTATTTTTGAAAATTTAGATGCACAGGTTAAGTGGTTTGAGGAAACAAAAACAGTTCTTATTTTAAAAGAAGATGTCCGAATTTATTTAATTATTGACAGCAAAAATGCTTATGTGAATGAAAAACTAGTTAAACTTGATGTTCCTGCTGCTATAGTGAATGGAAGAACTTTAGTTCCAATAAGGTTTATTTCAGAAACTTTAGGTGGAAAAGTATCTTGGGATCCAGGAAGCAGGACGGTGGAGATAAATACATTTGACTACCCTTATGCCTATAATGAAGATATTAGCATAGAGTCTTTAAGTGAAAAATATAAAGACAATATGGAATTGCTAATAGGGGCACCTTTAGATTATATTGTGTTTTTATTTGGTATGCCAAATAGAGTGGATTTGAGTAAATATGGATTTGAATGGTATATTTATAATTCTGACTTGGAAAAATACCTTATGGTGGGTATAAAAAATAAAGTTGTAGTAGGCCTTTATTCTAATTCTAAACACTATAAGTTAAAAGAAAGTATTGGCTTTAATACACCTAAAGAAAAGACATCTGAAATATTTGGAACCCCATTAGACTTTATTTTGAAAGGCAATACCAGATATATGTTAAACACAAAAGATTCCAGTGACAAAAAAACTGAGTATCAGATGTATAACGTTAAAAACAGATACTATGCTACAATTTTTTATGACATACATAATGAAGAAAAAGTAACTTCATTTATGCTTATAGACTATGAAACGGAAAATTCCCTAAAAGGGTATTATGGAAAGCCTTCAAAAGAATTGAGGGAAAGCTATGAAAGGCAATTATTTGACCTTGCAAATACAGTAAGAAAAAGATATAATAAACCTTCTTTTAATTTTGATGAAAAAGCTGCTGCTGTAGCAAGAGAACACAGTATGGATATGTCCACAAAGGACTATTTTGACCATATAAATTTAAAGGGTCAAAGTCCCTTTGACAGATTGAAAAATGGAGGGATTAGTTATAGCTATGCAGGTGAAAATATTGCAACGGGTCAAATGTGTGCAGTATTTGCTCACGAAGCTTGGATGAATTCAACACAAGGACACAGGGAAAACATCCTTGGGGATTTTACACATTTAGGTGTGGGTGTTTATTTAGATTCTAAAGGGAATACCACATACACACAGAACTTTTATACACCGCTAAAAAGCAAAAGACCTTTTTTTAGATTTTACCACTAAACAATAGACATTTAAAATTAATTGTTAAGTTTTAAGTTGTTTTATGATAAAATATATAGTCTGAACTTTTGTATTTAACATCTTTCAACACAGCAATGAACAAAATAAATTAATTAAAAAGGGTGATTAATATGGATATCTTAGAAAAAGCAAAAGAACTCGGAACAATGATAGGGACATCAAAACAGATGAGTGCCTTTAAAAAATGGGAAGCCGACTTAGAAAGAGACCATAAAGCAAGAGCCATATTACGTGAATATCAAACTTTGCAGACTGAAATGATGCGTGCAGCTCATGAAGATGCAGAAAAGGAAACATTAGACAGAATAAAAGAAAAACTTTCAGTTAAATTTGATGAAATTAATAAATGTGACATAACTAGAAATTATCTTGAGTCAAAGGACAAGCTAGACAGTCTTATAAAAAAGGTAAATGATGTACTGGTATACTCTATTACAGGTGAAGAACAATGTTTAGGAGAAAGATGCAGTTCTTCCTGTGGAGGATGCAGGTAAATTTTATATAGTATGATGGTTTGTGACATCAATGTGACAAATTGTAGAGAGAGGTAAGATAAAATGGCAACACTGACACCTATGATGCAACAATATGTTGAAATAAAGGAACAATACAAAGATTGCATCCTTTTTTTCAGATTAGGGGATTTCTATGAAATGTTTTTTGAAGATGCAAAGATAGCATCTAGAGAACTTGAAATAACTCTAACTAGCAGGGAATGCGGATTAGATGAAAAGGCTCACATGTGTGGAGTTCCTTTTCATTCCGCTGATTCCTATATTTCCAAGCTGGTAAACAAAGGCTATAAGGTAGCTATTTGTGAACAGGTAGAAGATCCAGCACAGGCTAAGGGGATAGTAAAAAGAGATGTGGTTCGGGTTGTTACACCAGGAACTGTAACAGAATCTTCAATGCTTGAAGAAAAGAAAAACAATTACTTAATGTCTATATACAAATTAAAAAGCTATTTTGGATTGGCTGTAACAGATCTTTCCACTGGTGAATTTTTGGCAACTTCTATAACACTAGGCAATACCATAGGAAAGCTTTTTGATGAATTAGCCAAGTTTTCACCTTCTGAAATTATAGTAAATGGGGAGTTTGAGAAGGATACTAATTTAGCTAAATCTATAAAAGACAGATTTAATGTATATATATCTAAAATGGATGATAAATTCTTTTCTAAAGATTTTTCATGTGACAAATTAAATAGTTATTTTAAAGATTATCAATTTGAATTTAATGATTTTAATTTATATATAAATGCATCAGGTGCCCTTTTAGGCTATCTTGAACAGACCCAAAAGATGAATTTAAGCCATATTCAAAATTACACCAAATACGAAATAGAAGAATATATGGTTTTGGATATTTCAACAAGAAGAAATTTAGAACTTACTGAAACAATGAGGGAAAAGTCCAGAAAAGGTTCTCTACTTTGGGTTTTAGACAGAACAATGACATCTATGGGAGGAAGAACTTTAAGAAAGTGGGTTGAACAGCCACTAATAAATTTATATGATATAAATGACAGACTTAAAAGTGTAAATGAGTTAAAAGAAAACTTCATGATAAGAATGGAAATAAGAGAACTTCTAAAAAGAGTTTATGATATAGAAAGACTTATGGGGAAAGTTATTTTAGGGAGTGCAAATTGCAGGGACTTAATTGCAATTAAAAATTCTATAGCTCAAATCCCCTATATTAAAGAACTTTTAAAAAATCTTAATGAAAGCCTTAATGTTAAGTACTATAATGAATTGGATCTACTTTTGGATGTACATGATTTGTTAGAAAGGGCAATTGTTGACGAACCACCTGTTTCAGTAAAGGAAGGTGGAATCATAAAAGAAGGCTTTAATGAGGAAGTGGATAAATATAAAAAAGCATCAAGAGAAGGTAAAAACTGGATTGTATCTTTAGAAAGCAAAGAGCGTGAAAAAACAGGTATTAAAAATTTAAAAATAGGATATAACAAAGTTTTTGGATATTATATAGAAGTTACTAAGTCATATTATTCTCAAGTTCCTATGGAATATGTGAGAAAACAGACTCTTGCAAACTGTGAAAGATACATAACAGAAGAATTAAAAAACATTGAGGATACAGTTTTAGGTGCACAGGAACGGCTTATTGAACTTGAGTATAATTTATTTACAAAAGTTAGAGAGACGGTATCAAAAGAGATAAATAGAATAAAGACAACAGCACAATCTCTTTCAAACATAGATGTTTTATGTACCTTAGCAGAAGTTGCAGACAGAGAAAATTATGTTATGCCAAAAGTTGTAAATGGCGATGATATAGAGATTACTGATGGCCGCCACCCGGTAGTTGAAAAAATGATTAATGAAGGTGAATTTGTACCTAATGATACCCACCTTGACAAAGGGGAAAATTTAATTTCCATTATAACAGGACCTAATATGTCTGGTAAATCAACATATATGAGGCAGGTTGCATTGATTGTGCTTATGGCGCAGATTGGAAGTTTTGTTCCTGCCAAAAACGCCAAAATAGGAATTGTTGATAGAATATTTACACGTGTGGGTGCCTCAGATGATTTAGCATCAGGACAGAGTACTTTTATGGTGGAGATGACAGAGGTTGCAAATATATTAAACAACGCAACTGGTAAAAGTTTATTGATTTTAGATGAAATAGGCAGAGGAACTAGTACTTACGACGGCCTTAGCATTGCCTGGTCTGTTATTGAATTTGCAGCAAATAAAGAAAAGCTTGGAGCAAGGACACTTTTTGCAACTCACTACCATGAACTTACTGAATTAGAAAACAGTTTAGACGGCATAAAAAACTACTGCATTGTTGTTGAAAAAAAAGGTGATGATATTATCTTTTTAAGAAAAATTAAAAGAGGGGGCGCAGATGACAGCTATGGAATTGAAGTTGCTAAGCTTGCTGGGGTGCCGCTTCCTGTAATAAACAGAGCAAAGGAAATATTAAAGGAATTAGAAAATGCAGATATAAGCAAAAGAGAGAGAAGAACAAAAAAAGGTAAAAAACCTATTGGTGGTCAAATTGATATTTTTTCATTTAATAGCGCCCAAAGAAACAGTAATGAAGTTTTATCTGATTTAAAAGAAATGGACATTAGCACTCTTACACCATTAGATGCACTAAATACACTATATAATCTGCAAAAGAAAGTAAGAGATTGCAGCTAAAGTGAAAAATATTTAGTTAAAGTATAGATTTAGGTTTTTATTTACAGGATTTAAATACAGTATTTTAGGAAGGTTATATTTATGGGACAAATTGTAATACTTGACGAAAATACATCTAATCAAATAGCGGCTGGAGAAGTTGTTGAAAATCCTGCATCAGTTGTAAAGGAACTTATAGAAAACTCCATTGATGCAGGGAGTTCAAATATAACAGTAGAAATTCAAAAAGGTGGAATAACTCAAATTAAAGTAATTGACAATGGTTGTGGAATGGAAGAAGACGATGTTTTAATTGCTTTTGAAAGGCATGCAACAAGTAAAATTAGAAGTTCTAATGATCTAGATGGGATTTCAACATTAGGTTTTAGAGGAGAAGCACTAGCAAGTATAGCATCAGTATCTGTTGTTGAACTTACATCAAAAACTAAAGATAAGTCATTTGGAAGCTATGTCAGATTAAAAGGCGGTGTGGTGGAAGAGATAAGTCAAGTGGGATGTCCTGTTGGGACAAGTTTTACAGTCAATGATTTGTTTTTTAACACCCCTGCAAGATTTAAATTTTTAAAAAAAGATTCTACAGAGGCAGGATATATTTCAGATATTGTAAATAGAATAGCATTAGGAAATCCTCATATATCTTTTAAGCTTATAAATAATAAAAAAACAGTTGTACATACACCAGGAAATAATGATCTTCTTAGCACAATATTTAGTATATACGGAAAAGAAACTGCAAAAGAATGTGTAAAAATTTCTTATAAAGATGATATGTTCAAAATAGATGGATTTGCAGGAAAACCTTCTATATCAAGGTCTACTAGAAGCTGGCAATCCATTTACATAAACGGAAGATATATTAAAAATAAAACTATATCAGCTGCCATTGATGAGGCCTACAAAACAAGCCTTATGAAAAACAAATTTGCTTTTGTTGTTTTAAAGATAAAAGTTAATCCTGTTTTAGTTGATGTTAATGTACATCCTACAAAAATGGAAGTACGGTTTACAAATGAACAAGATGTATTTAGGGCTGTATATTATGCTATAAATAACGCCCTTTTAAGTGAATCTCTTGTTAAAAATATTGAAATTAAAAATAAAAAAAATAATGTTTTTAATTATGAAATTGATTCAAAAGAACAAGAATATGTTCAGCAAGGAATTGGAGATATAAAAAGTGAAGAGACCTTCTCTTCTAAAGAATTAATTGAACCTATAATAAAAGAGTCTACCCCCACAGTAGACATACAAGCTGAAAATATTGAAATTAAAAAAGTACATATAGATGAAAAAAACGCTCAAGAAGCATTGAATGCTAGTAATACTAATGATTTAAGCACTATAGAATTAAGTACTATAGAAAAAAAAGAAGAAATATCACATAAAAACCTTGAAAATAACAGCAACAAAGAGGATAATAAAGAAGATAATAAAGAGCATTATAAAGAATATAGCAAAAAAAAGGAATTTGAAGAAAACATACTTGTTGACTCAAAAATCATAGGACAAATTTTTTCAACATATATTATACTTCAAAGTGGTGAAAATTTGTTTTTAATTGATCAACATGCAGCCCATGAGAGAATAGTTTTTGAAAGTTTAAAAGAAAAGTACTATAAAGAAGAAAGTTTAGCTCAATATTTATTAGAGCCTATTGTTATAGAACTTACAAATCAAGAGGTAGAATTTATAAATGATAAAAATGAAACCCTCAATAAATTAGGTTTTATTATTGAAAATTTTGGTGATAATTCTATTATACTAAGATCGGTACCTGCAAACAGTGAAAGTGGCTGTGTAAAGGAAGCATTTTTAGATGTTTTGGATTTTTTAATGTCAGAGAATAAAAAGGACAATGTTTATATTGCAGAGGAAATACTTTATAAAATGGCATGTAAGGGTGCTGTTAAAGCCAATGAAAAACTTGGGAGTATTGAGATTCAAAATATTTTAAAAAAGCTTTCACAAATTAAAAACCCTTATACTTGTCCTCATGGCAGACCGACAATTATTAAAATCACAAAATATGAATTAGAAAAGATGTTTAAAAGGATAGTTTAAGGATATGGATAATGTAATAGTTATTGTGGGACCTACAGCTTCAGGAAAAACAAAGGTCTCAATAGAACTTGCTAAAGAAATACAAGGTGAAATAGTATCTGCCGATTCAATGCAGGTGTATAAATATATGGATATAGGGACAGCCAAACCAAATAAAGAAGAAATGGCTGGAATAAAACACTACCTTATAGATGAAGTAGAGCCTGATGAAGAATTTAGTGTTGCAAAATATCAAAAACTTGCATACAAATATATTGGAGAAATTTTAAAAAAGGGGAAAATTCCAATAGTATGCGGCGGCACAGGACTTTACATCAATTCTCTTATTTACAACATTGAATTTGCTGATACCATTTGTGACTGGAAATTAAGAGAAGAACTTACAGAAGAAGCGAAAAAATATGGAAATGAATACATTCACAACAAACTAAAAGCCATTGACCCAAAAGCTGCTGAAAAAATACATATGAACAATGTTAAAAGGGTAATAAGGGCTATAGAAGTATATACTTACACCAACAAGCCAATTTCTTTACATCAGGAGGAGTCTTTAAAAAACCCTCCTAAATATAACTATATTATTATAGGGCTTAATAAAGAAAGAAAAAGGCTTTATGAAGATATAGAAAAAAGAGTAGACATAATGATGGAAGAAGGCTTAGTGGAGGAAGTAAGAAATTTAATGGAAATGGGGTATGATAAAGATACTATTGCTATGCAGGGGTTAGGTTATAAGGAAATAATGTCATATTTAAAGGACGAAATTTCCAAAGAAGATGCGTTATATGTCTTAAAAAGAGATACAAGACGATATGCAAAAAGACAGATTACTTGGTTTAAAAAGCTAGAAAATATTTACTGGATTAAATTAGATGAAATAAGTGGGAAAAAAGAAATTATAGAAAAAATCAAATATCATATTGCAAGACATGGAATTATCTTGTAGAATATAAAATGTAGCATGTATTTTTTTAAAAAATAATTTTATAAAAGAAAGAAAATAAAGAGAGAAAAAGAGGAGGATTATTTGTGACTAAGAATACTATTAATTTACAAGATGTCTTTTTAAATCAGGTAAGGAAAGAACATATTCCTGTTACAGTCTATCTTACTAATGGATTCCAACTAAAGGGATTAGTTAAGGGATTTGATAACTTTACTGTTGTTTTAGATAGCGATGGGAGGCAACAACTAATTTACAAACATGCTATTTCTACAATTAGTCCAATGAAATTGGTTAATCTTATTTTTAATGACCCTAGAACCAACGAATAATAATTTATATGCTACTAATTTTACTTTTGAAAAGGTAATCTATAAATAAGAAATTCTTGTAGTTCCTTTAAATATGACATACGGGTAAAAAAGAGACTTCAAAAGTGAGAAGTCTCTTTTAGCCATGTTTAGAAAGTATCTGTGTTTGTAAGGCTAAAAATCACATTTTTCTAAAAACACCTATTACTTTACCTAAAATCAATAAATCCTCTCTTACTATAATAGGATCTAAATATTTATTTTCTGGTTGAAGTCTGATATGTTCTTTTTCACGATAAAAAGTTTTTACAGTTGCTTCATCTCCAATTAGAGCCACTACTATATCTCCATTTAAAGCGGTAGACTGCTGTTTTACCAGTATATAGTCATTATCAAAAATACCAGCTTCTATCATACTGTCCCCTCTTACCTTTAGCATAAATGCGGAAGAATTTTGAACAAAATCTACAGGCAGCGGGAAAGTATCTTCTATATTTTCAACTGCTAATATAGGTTGGCCTGCGGTAACTTTACCAACTATAGGCACATCAACAAGTTCTTTTTTATTATAATAATTATCAGAATTATAATTATCAGAATTTTTTAAATTTTCTTTTTTGTTATTTTTTAAAACTTTAAGAGCACGTGGTTTTGAAGGGTCTTTTACTATATATCCTTCCTTTTCTAACTTAGTTAAGTAGCTGTGTACTGTAGATGTAGATTTAAAACCAACGGCTTGGCATATTTCTCTTACTGAAGGGGGATAACCCTTAGTTTCTATTTCTTTATTTAAAAATTCAAGAATATCCTGTTGTTTTTTAGTAAGTTTATTTTTCATTATTTCACCTCAAAAATATTTGTTTTAAGGGTATTATATCACATTATTTTTAAAAAAACAAACTAATGTTCGATAAAAGTATTGACACAAGAACTAATGTTCGATATAATTCTTTATAAGAACACATGTTCCTAAGATCGTTTGTTTGGGAGTTGGTTTTGATGAAAAAAAGATATATTTTAAAAAACAAAAAAAGATTTATATGTTTTATTGCCTTTATTTTAACTTCAATGTTTATAATAATATCAATGGCTAATATTTATGGATATAAAGAAGAGTGCTATGAAGTTATAAAAATTAAAAGTGGAGATACCTTGTGGGATATTGCGCAAAGCTACAATACAAGAGGCGATATAAGAGAATACATACATAGAATAATAGAAATAAATAACTTAGAAAATAGTGAAATTAAAGCAGGTGCTGAACTTATAATTATTGTTGAATAGTACTAAAAAGTTTATTGCCCAAAACCCTTTAAAAAAAGTTATTCTTCTGATAAAATGATTTATGCAAAAATATAAATTTGGGGAGAAGGATCATGACTGGATGGCTTGTTGTAAATCATTTTATCAAATCAAAAAAGTTTTTGGAGATATTTAGCATGCTCCAAGAAGCAGCAGAAAAACAAAATATTAATTTAATAAAAAAAACAAATGTTGAATTGATGTGTGGCTTATTTGATTATGATAACATTAACATTTTTGAAAAACCAAGCTTTATTTTATTTTGGGATAAGGATATAAGGCTTGCAACCTTTTTAGAGGAAAAGGGTTTTAGGCTTTTTAATTCCGCATCTGCAATTGAAATATGTGATGACAAATCATTATCACATATAAAATTATTCCAAAGTGGAATTAAAACACCTAAAACAATTATAGGTCCTAAAACTTATAGGGATATTAATTATGAAAATGAAGAATTTATTGATATGATAATAAAAAATCTAGGTTTCCCCTTAATAGTAAAAGAGTGCTTTGGCTCTTTTGGTCAGCAAGTTTATATGGCTGAAAACAAAGATAAACTAATAGAATTGCTCAAATCTTTAGGAACAAAACCAATTTTGTTTCAAGAATTTATAGAGTCTAGCAGAGGAAAGGATATAAGAATACACATTGTTGGTGGAAAGCCAGTAACATCAATGTACCGATTTAATGAAAATGATTTTAGAGCTAATATAACAAATGGTGGGAAAATGAAAGAGTATACCCCTAATGACGCCCAAATTGAACTTGCAGTTAAAGTATGTGATATCCTTGGTTTGGATTTTGCTGGCGTTGATATCTTAATTGGCGAAAATGGTGAACCAGTCTTTTGTGAAGTAAATTCAAACGCACATTTTAAAAACATATATGACTGTACAGGTGTTAATGTGGCAGAACACATTATAAAAGATATTATAGAGAAAGTAAATGGATGTGGTTTAAATTTAGACATAAAGGTTTATGCAAACTAAAGCTTTAAAAGCGCCTTATATACATTTAGAACTAAATAATAATACGAGGGAATGTAGGAATAAAGTAATGGAAGCATGGCTATTGTATGATAAGTTTAGAATGGAACGAAATATAAACTATATCAACATATATTTTGAAGAATGTAAAAAACGAAATATAGAACTTAAACTTATCCTAATTGAAGATGTTGAATTTGGCATAAGAAATAATAAATGTAATCTTTTTTATAAAAACAAAAAGTGCAGTATGCCACAGTTTGTCATTATGAGAACCATCAACCCTCTTTTAACTAAACATTTTGAGCTTATGGGGGTGCCTGTTTTTAATAACAGTTTTGTAAGCACTATATGCAACGATAAGCAAAAAACTTATCAATATGTTTCAAAAGCAAATGTTGAAATCATGGATACAAGCTTTATTAAAAAAGGTACTTCTACTTCTATTAAATACCCATCTATTGTAAAGCCTTCCTTTGGCAGTGGTGGAGAAAATGTTTTTTTAGTTAAAAATGAATATGAATTTAAAAAAGCTATAAACTCAATTTCTGATGAAAGTATTGTAATTCAAAAACCAGCTAGTGATTTAGGAAAAGATTTAAGAGTTTATGTTTTAAAGGACAAAATAATAGCTTCTATTTTAAGAGTTTCAAATTCTGATTTTAGAAGCAATTACTCTTTAGGGGGATTGGCAGAAGTTTATAATTTAAACCAGGAAGAAAAGTCTATAGTATATAAAATAATTGAGATGTTTGATTTTAGTCTTGTAGGTATAGACTTTGTATTTCATAGAGGAAAGATGGTTTTTAATGAGATTGAAGATGTTGTTGGTGCAAGAATGTTATATTCAAAAACTGATATAAATATTGTGTCTTTGTATTTAGATTTTATTTTAAGTGAACTTAAAAGTTAGCTAAAATAAAAAAATTTTTAAAACCTCTTGACTAATATATAAAATTACAATAAAATTGGTTGTAAAGCGTTTTGCTTTACAGGTGGATGTAAAATCATGGATAATGTATATAAAATGACAATGCTTTTAGATTTTTATGGGCAGATGCTAACTAAAAGACAATATGAAATTATGGATTTACATTTTAATAGTGATTACTCTTTAGGAGAAATAGCAGAGCAGCTTAATATAAGTAGGCAAGGCGTACATGATAATATAAAACGGTGCAAAGCAATGCTTACTAATATGGAAGAAAAACTTGGACTTTTAAATAAATTTGCAATACAAAAAGACAAAGAAAAAAGGATACTTAGGTATTTAGAGGATATAGATAAAAGCAATATGAGTAAAGAAGATATTTCTATTTTAAAAATAGTAGAAGAAGAAATACGCAAGATAATTGAAAGTTAAGGATATCAAAAATGAGGTGTCTTAAATTATGGTTTTTGAAGGATTATCCAATAAGCTTCAGGAGACTATAAAGAAGTTTAAAGGAAAAGGAAGAGTTACAGAAAAAGATGTAAAACAAATGATGCGTGAGATTAAACTTGCGCTTTTAGAGGCAGATGTTAACTTTAAAGTGGTAAAGGACTTTATTGAAAAGGTATCTGAAAGGGCAGTTGGGCAAGATGTTTTAGAAAGCTTAACTCCCGGGCAGCAAGTTATAAAAATTGTAAATGAAGAAATGATTAGCCTTATGGGTTCAAGTCAGAGTAAGGTAACCTTTTCTTCTAAACCACCGACTGTATATATGATGGTTGGGCTTCAAGGTTCTGGTAAAACAACTACAACCGGAAAGCTTTCTAATCTTTTAAGAAAACAGGGAAAAAAACCTCTTTTAGTAGCATGTGATGTTTACAGACCAGCAGCTATAAAACAGTTGCAAGTGGTTGGTGGTCAGCTTGATGTTGATGTTTTTGCAATGGAAGACAATAAAAATCCTGTTGAAATAGCAAATGCAGCAATTAAACATGCAACTGCAAACCAGTATGATTTAGTTATAATAGATACGGCTGGAAGGCTTCATATAGATGAAGAGTTGATGGGGGAACTTGAAAATATAAAAATGGCTGTAAAGCCTCAGGAAATTTTGCTTGTTGTAGACTCAATGACAGGTCAAGATGCTGTAAATGTTGCAAAAACTTTTAATGAAAAATTAGGAATAGATGGCATAATACTTACAAAGCTAGATGGTGACACAAGAGGTGGTGCTGCTTTATCTGTAAAAGCAGTTACAGGTAAACCTATTAAGTTTATAGGTTTAGGAGAAAAGCTAAATGAAATAGAACCATTTTTCCCTGATAGAATGGCATCTAGAATTCTTGGAATGGGAGATGTATTAAGTCTTATTGAAAAAGCACAAGAAGCCTTTGATGATAAAAAAGCTCTTGAATTAGAGAGAAAAATGCGTACACAGCAGTTTACTCTAGATGATTTTTTAGATCAAATGCAGCAGATAAAAAAAATGGGACCTTTAAATCAAATATTAGGAATGGTTCCAGGCCTTAACGCTAATGCACTAAAAAATGTTGATATTGATGAAAAAAAGATGGTTCATTTTGAAGCTATAATACAGTCAATGACTAAAAAGGAAAGACAAGATCCATCAATTATAAATGGCAGTAGAAGAAAAAGGATTGCCAAAGGAAGTGGCACTACAGTTCAGCAAGTTAATAGGCTTTTAAAAGACTTTGAAAATATGAAAAAAATGTTTAAATCCATGACTGAAATGACTAAATTTAGTAAACGTGGCAAAAAGGGATTTGGTAAATTCCGAATGCCATTTTAATAAAAAGTAGGTTATATTTAAGATTGGGAGGTGAAAAAATGGCGGTTAAAATAAGATTAAAAAGAATGGGTGCTAAAAGAAATCCTTTTTATAGAGTTGTTGTTGCTGATTCAAGATTTCCAAGAGACGGAAGATTCATTGAAGAAATAGGAACTTACAATCCTATGGTTGAGCCAGTTGAGGTAAAAATTGATATCGAAAAGGCTCAAAAATGGATTAAAAATGGAGCACAACCTACAGATAAAGTAAGAGCTCTTTTAAAAAAAGTTGAAGAAGCTTAAATAATAAGGGTAAAAAAACACGGGAGGCAAGAATAATGAAAGAACTTCTCGAAACAGTTGCTAAAGCATTAGTAGATTACCCAGAAGAAGTATCTGTTAATGAAGTAGAAGGAGAAAAATCCATTATACTTGAGTTAAAGGTAGCAAAAGATGATATGGGTAAAGTGATAGGAAAGCAGGGCAGAATAGCAAAAGCAATTAGAACTGTAATAAAAGCTGCTGCTGTAAAAGAAGACAAAAGAGTGTCTGTAGAAATACTACAATAAATTTTTTGCTTTAGCCATTTTAAGTGGAGATTTTATTCCACAAATTTTAAATTTATTTGATACTTAAAGGATAATTTTTATAAAAGATGTGGACAAGTTGCTTGTCCACATCTTTTATAATAGCAAGACTTATTATATAATTGTTATAAATAAAAAATTTACTAAAATACATTTTTGGTGGTGCTTTGTTGCTATGATAAAATTTTTACAAATAGGAAAAATAGTTAATACCCATGGTGTAAGAGGGGAACTTAAAGTTATTCCCCTAACTGACGATCCAAAAAGATTTGACAAATTAAAATGGGCTTATATTTCCCAAGATTTATCAGAAGACATGGAAAAATATAATGTAGAAAAGGTAAAATATCACAAAAATTTTGTGTATTTAAAATTTAAAGAAATAACCAGCTTAAATGATGGAGAAAAGTTTAAAAACTCATACATAATAATTGATAAAAAAGATGCAATACCTCTTCCAGAAGGCTCCTTTTTCATATGTGATTTAGTTGGCATAGATGTATTTGAAGAATCAGGACAAGCTCTTGGAAAATTAAAAGAGGTGCTAAAGACAGGAAGTAACGATGTTTATATTGTAAAAGACCAAAATGGAAATGAAATATTGATACCGGCACTAAAGACAGTTGTTAAAGATGTATCAGTTGAAAATAAAAAAATGGTGGTAAATTTGCCGGAAGGACTGGTGGATGATGAGGTTTGATGTTTTAACCCTTTTTCCGGAAATTTTTGATGCAGTAATGAAGGAAAGCATAATCGGAAAAGCTCAGGAAAATAGTGTGATTGAAATTAATGCAATAAATATAAGGGATTTTTCAAAAAACAAGCATAAGAAGACAGATGATTATCCATACGGAGGCGGCGGAGGTATGGTAATGACGCCCCAGCCCATTTATGATGCTTATTTGTCGATTGTAAAGGAGCTATCCTACAAACCTAAGGTAATTTATTTAAGTCCCCAGGGTAAGGTTTTGAATCAAAAAAAAGTAATGGAACTATCAAAGGAAAAACATTTAGTTCTTCTTTGCGGGCATTATGAGGGTATTGACGAGAGAATAATTGAAGAAATTGTAGATGAGGAAATTTCTATAGGTGACTATGTACTAACTGGTGGTGAGATTCCTGCAATGGTACTGATAGATTCAGTTAGTAGATTAGTTCCTGATGTACTTCCAAGTGAAGATGCATACAAAAATGAATCTCATTACAGTGGACTTCTTGAATATCCCCAGTATACCAGGCCATATGAATTTATGGGCAGGAAAGTGCCTGATATTTTGCTTTCAGGACATCATGCCAAAATTGAAGAGTGGAGAAAAGAGCAATCATTAAAGAGAACTTTGGAAAAAAGACCTGATCTTATTAAAAATGTAGAATTTAATGAAAAAAATGAGTGTTAAAAAGAAGGGAAAATGGATTTGATTTAGAAAAATTTGTATGTTTTGATGAAGAGGTTGAAAAAGACTATATTGAAAATGGGGATATGGATATAGAAATAGTAAAAAAGTGCATAAATAATGGACATTTGCAAGGTTATCTTTTTCAATGCTTATCATGTGGACAGTACAGATTATATGTAGATTGCACTTAAAAATTCTACTAGAATATAATTTGTGAGAAGTTCTTAGGTTATTTTAATATACAAGTAAAAAAAATTACAGCAATGCTGAGAATTTAATGAGTACATAGATAATATTTAAAAAAGTGGGGTATTTAATTGGATTTTGAAGAAAAAATAGTTTATGTTATTTCAGGTTCCTGTGGCGTAGGAAAGTCCACAATTGGAAAGGGAGTAAAAACAATAAAGACACTCTTAACCAGGAATAGTTTAAATATATCAGACATATATATGATGATTCCACAAAACATAAATCATCAAGGATACGTTAATTTATATGCTAAAATGCTTAATTTAAATCCTGAAAAGTTATTTCTTGAAAACATTCCCAAAGGTGGTCACTTAGGGGATGTTGATATAATGCGTAACTTTAAGGATTTTTCTATTAATAATACCATACCAGAGGAGGCAAATATCCTGTTATATGGACTGGGTGGGCCTGAAGGTAAAGATAAGAGTTATGATGCTGTGCTTGTTAAGTATAGTCCCAAATAGCTTTGTATATATAAGCTTTTTGTTCTAAAAGTAGAGAGGAGAATTATATTAGATGGATAGAAATGAAATTTTAAATAAATTAAGAGAAATATTTTCAGATAAGTTAAAAATTGTATCTAACCCAGAAATGGTAAACGAGTCAACAAACTTAAGCACAGATTACAATATAGATTCAATGAAAGTAATATCTTTAATTGTAGAGCTAGAAGAATTATTTGGCATTTCAATTGATTCTGAAGATATTACAATTGAGACTTTAACTGAGGTAGGTAAGTTAATAACTTTTATTGAAAATGGTAAATAAATGACTGGAGGATGGTAAAATGGAAGGCTTTATTAATAAGGCAGCAAAAGAAGATTTGTTAGACATATTAAATTTACAAAAGAAAGCATTTGAAAGTGTAGCAATAGGAGAAAACAATTTTAATATTTCTCCTATGACACAGACTCTAGAGAGCATTACTGAGGAGTATGAAAAAAGACAGTTTCTGAAGTACACATTAGATGGGAAAATTATTGGTTCCGTACGTGCTCATTTGGATAATGATAATGTTTGTCATATAGGTAGACTGATTGTACAGCCTGAGTTTCAAAATAAAGGCATAGGAAAAGCTTTAATGAAAGAAATCGAAAGCATATTTGGAAATTGTATAAGGTACGAGATTTTTACTGGATTAAATAGTAAAAACACAATAGCTTTATATAAAAAATTAGGGTATGTTGAAACATCAGTAAAGGATATTGATGGAGTCTCTATAGTTTTTATGAAGAGGGATAACACATGAAGGATTTGAGATTTAGGAGATTAATAAATAATAAGAGTAAAAAATTACTAATTACACCTTTGGATCATGGGGTTACTTTAGGCCCCATAGAAGGCATATACAATATTAGAGATACTGTTGATGCACTTTCAAAAACAAAAGTGAATGCGGTAGTTCTCCACAAAGGAAATATTATAAACTGCAAAGACATTTTAAAAGGAAATATGAACATTTAACAAAAAAAACAAAGAAAGGCATGGATGAGCTTAAGCTTTTATTCACAGCACTAAAAGATAGTATTGAGGGTTTTGATAACATATCTGATGAAGAAATTGAAAATATAATTAGCG
>DUVG01000059.1 GCA_012841175.1 Clostridium sp. | reverse complement strand
CTAATTTTGTGGTATTTATGTCACCGGTTTTCCAATCATATAACTCAGTATTTATTGTACTGGATACCGTTGTTTTTCCATTGCTTTTACCTACGATATAGCCCTTTTTGTTAATATATGCAACTTTTTTATTTTTTGTACTATACTTAATATCATCCATCTCTGTATAGACTTTCATTTTACTCCCTACATATATATCTTTATTCATAGTAATAGTGGGTAGTTTATTTTTTAAGGCAATACTCGTCAAGTTATAAGTTTTACCAGTTGTAGATCCTTTTTTAGCTGTTAATAATATTTTATGTTCAACCCAACAGCCTTCGCTTTTTACAAATGCAGAAACATATACTTTTCCTTTCTTTTTCACTGTAATCACTCCTGATTTTGAGACAGTAGCAATTGAAGCATCAGTGGTAAGATAATCTGTGCTGATCTTTAATTTTGAAGCACCATTATTTAAACGATATTTATTTCCAATACTTACGTTTTTTGTGGAGTATATTGCCTTAGTAGAATAAGGATGCTTTACAGATTTCTCATTTATTATAAAAGTATATACAGTATGTTTATCATTCTTTTCATCATAACATGAGAGCTCAAATGCACCTGAAATTTTTCCACTATACCTTTTAGAGTAAACTCTTAAAGTTTCGCCATCATAAGTGAAATCCTCTGATATACCCATTCCTCCCAAATAAGTCATTAAATAAAATGATGAAAATCCTTTTGTCTTTAGTTCAATTTCATAATATTCTGGGTGTTTTTTTGAATCGTAATAGTAAAGACCTAGATCTTTGTCTTTGCTATTACCTGCAGCCACCTTTGAGGCTTTAGAAAATAATAACTGAATACGATAAACAGAGTTTTTACTGTTTGTTATTTCCATCTCGTAACTTCCTGCTATCAACTTAGAAAATGCTTTCTTTGAAATTATTAATCCGAATTCGGTTTTCTCAATGTAACTATCTTTAATTCTTTGACCAGCAATCATAATAGAAGGAGTCTCTGCATAATCGAGATCAATAAATAAACTTTCCTCGCCATCAAAATCGTAGTTGATTCTAGAATCAAAATAAAACTCTCCTACATTAATACCGTCTGATTCTGTACTGACTCCTATGCCTGCTGAAACCTTGTGGGATGATATATTTATACCTATTAGAAGACACACCACCAAAACAATAAGTCCATAAATATTTTTCATTCTTTTCATTATATTATCCTCCTTTTTTTGAAAAATTTAATCTTTCCTAAAAGCCTCTCATAATGTTAATAATTTGACTTATTACTTGACAACAGCACTAACCCGTGCAAGCGTAATTATGCCTACTTATTATTTATCTATTTTTATTAATAAATCCACTCTTCCAAATCCTAAGACATCACTGTAGGCTCCTTTAATTTCTGGTTGTTGAGATAAGTACTATTTGTTGCTCCAAGATCACTGACATAAACTTTTCCTTTCGATAAATGATAAACGCCCCTTACTTATGATGGGAATTCGTTCAAGATTTTCTGTTTTACCCTCCACATTCTTTCTCCTTTTCTTAGAATTTTGTTTTTACCAATTTCTTATATTCTAATAATATCATTTGAATCAGATTACTTTTTCTATGTTTTGACCTGCAACATTAACCAAAATATATATAAAGCTATAGAAGAGTAAAAATTTCATCAGAATCAAGGTCTATCTCTTTTAATACCCACTTCAAATAATTGCTTAACTCATCTTCCATGTCTATGATTTCACTGGAATCTCCAATCCGTTCATAGGTTTTTGAGTCCATGTAATTTCTTATAATATCTTTACATTGTCTCTGTATTTCTTTGTTTT
>DUVG01000058.1 GCA_012841175.1 Clostridium sp. | reverse complement strand
GAGGATTTGAATCAAAAGCACCCCATAATCTGTAGGATGTGGTGTCTATGCCGTCTAGGAAATAAAGGAGTTTTTGATCTATAAGACTAAATATTCTAAACCCTATACTGACTCTTTTACCATTTACCACATCAATGCCCTGACCTGAGTACAAAAGAGGGTAGCCTCTAGGGTCAACTGTTACGCTTCCCTTTATAGGAATACCTATATTTATTGGATCTCTAGTATATGAGCCGTCTTGTAAGTCTAAAAAGTATATTTTGCCGTCTAAAGTACCATATATAACTTCTTTTAAATTGTCTATATTCTTTTTCTCCTGGTATAAGTTCATTTTTTTTCTTAAATTCTCATCCCAATTAACTATGGCTGGCTGGCCATTCCAACCTACACCTGTCCATGAATCTAAATATCCTATTTTTACACTCCATACTTTTTCAAGTTTTTTTTCAGTTACATCCACATAGCCATAGCTTGCAGAGTTTCTATAATTATTTCCTCTAAAGGTGGTTACTCCTTTTATTTCATTGTACTTTTCGTAAGAAGGAAATTTAATGAACTCATTTCTTGTGTAGTTTTCAAGTATTGTACTGTCTTTTAATACATCCCATGTAAAGTTGTGATTTGAAGGAAGGGCTTCTGGCACAATCTCAATTTCAATTTCTTCTTCCTCTTCAACTTCACTTTCATCTATTTCTTCCTCTTGAGGTGGGAGGTTGTTGTTGTCATTGGCATTTTTGCCTGGCATAAATGTAGCATCAGGTTCTTTTGTGTCTAAATTATTTTTAGATAGGTAATTGTTTAAAATTATAAAACTAGGTATACATAAAATGAGAATAATGATATTAATGATTATGATTAGTTTAGAAGCTCTCATGTGTAATCTCCTATTTTAGTAAGTAATTTTTCACTTTCTAGATATAGTATAAACCTAATCACAATGCTTTAAAGATGAATATTTATTAGGTTTTGGTCAATTATAATTATGTATAATTATATAATAAAGTTTTTTTTTGTCAAGATATTGTGGAATCAATGATTATTTAAAAAAAATATGTTATAATGTTAAAGAATATAAAACAACTTATATGTTGTCTGTTTAAGTAAATTATAAAATTAATAAGGGAGAGTTTTTGTAATATGAGAAGCAGCCTTTTGAGGCAATTTCCAGAGGAAATACAAAAGAAAATAACTGATAATACAATTGAAAGTTATGAACTAAGGGATGCTATATTAGAAGGTATTGATAATGACCCTATGTTTATAATAAGAGCGTATTTAAAAACAGATGATTTGAAGGATATTTTAGAAGAAAAAGATATGGAATACATAAAAAATAGATTAAAATCAGTTATAACTTATGAATGGATGTATTTTAAATTTAAAAAAAGAGTAAAAGAAGATATGGATATATTTATACGGGATGTAGCAGAAAGCTTTGTACGCATAGTATTATTTGAAAAAAAGTATGAATATAATGATAGTAATGGTGAAATTAAAAAGAGTGGAAATTATGATATCAATCAATATAAAGAGCTTGGAGATTTTTTATGTGATTTTGAAATAGCATTAGATGATGAAGATGAACTTTATGATATAGATAACCATTCTTCATTTCTTGTAAGTATAGCAGAAAATTATATACATGTTACACTAAAAAATTTGCTTATGGATATATACGCAAAAAGAAAAGCTGATTTTATTGAATTTTTTAACTTAGATAAAGAAGCAGAGCTAACTGACAGGGATTTTGAAGAATTAGAATATGAAGTTTTTGAGACTTTTAGTACTGAATTTCCCATTCCAGATATAAACAATCCTGTTGGAGCAGGAGAATGGTTAGTATCTGAGACATTAAAAATGGATGTAAAGCTTTTATATTCCTTAGGAAAAGACATGGTTTTAAACAATAACTTAGATAATTAATAAATTTTTCATTTTATTGGGGGTTATGTTAGTAAATGTTGTGCAAAATTATAAAAAAATCACTAGCATTGCTTATACTTTTAGCTTTTATTTTTGTGCAAAATAAATCTTCTATTTTAGGTTCATCATATATTTATGAAGATAAATCTAATTTGCGAGAATTTATATCAGGTTATGTTGGTATGGAAATAGAAGATTATGAGTGGATAAAAAATAATATATCAACTATAGAAAAAGTAACTCCCAATGATTTAGCTATAAAGAGATTAAAAGATGAGAGACAGACTAATGGTGCAGCATTTGCTCTTAAAGTGAACAATTCAAATTTTGCACTTCCTTCTGCAGTAGATAATAGTCTTTTAAAATATTTCCCGCCTATAGGAGATCAAGGTGTATTAGGATCTTGTGCAGCCTTTAATACTACATACTATCAATTAACATATACCATTGCTATGGAAAAAGGATGGGATGTAAAAAATGATAGGGATAATACAAAAAAGTTTTCTCCAAAATGGACCTTTAATCTTACAAATTCAGGTCGAAACTCTAGTTTTTCTATTTTTGACTCCTACAAACTGTTTATGGATTCAGGAGCGGCTAAGTGGAATGAATTTGTATATATAAATGATGATAGTGACCCTAAAAACTATCTTGAATGGCCTACCGATGCAGAAATTTGGAGAAATGCTCTTAATTATCGGATTGAAGACTATGGGTATTTAGAAGTTTGGGATGAAAGTGACCCAGATACACCAGTAAAGAGCCCTGAAAGTGAAAGTTTAACTAATATAAAGCAGTTTCTAAGCAATGGACATGTTTTGGTATTTGAAACAAATATTACAGGGTGGAATTTCACTACTGTTGGAAATGACCAGTCAACTAGTTATGATGACCCTTTTGAAGGTGAATATATAGCATATGTTAATGGGAAATCTAGCATGTCAGTGGATGGTCATGTTATGACTTTAGTGGGTTATAATGATGATATATGGGTTGATATAAATGGTAATGGGAAAGTTGACCCAGGTGAAAAAGGAGCTTTTAAAGTTGCTAATTCATGGGGAACAGAAGAAGTTTTAAAGTTTAGCAATGTTGATTTTACATGGTATTCTAACCAAGGATTTGTGTGGCTGGCATATGATGCGTTAAACAAGGTTTCAGCTGTTGAGGATAGCCCTTCTATACCAGAAAGGCGACATGTCTGGAGATATAATAATTATGCTTATTGGATAACTCCAAAAAGTAATTATACACCCAAGTTTTTGGTTGAATATACAATGAATACTTCTAATAGATATAATATTAAAAAAATATTTGGATTTTCAAATTCAAATACACATCATCCTGTATCTTTTTGGGATCCAGATACAGTAAATAAATATTCTCTTGTTCCTATAGAAAAAATGGGGTTTGACGGCACGGAAAATGAGTGTGATGCAACTTTTGTTTTTGACCTTACTCATTTATATGAAACGTATGACAATAAAGAAGGAAATTGGTATTTTAGTATTATTGATGAGGGTGCTGGAAATGATGGTGTGTTAAAAGAGCTTAAATTTATAGACTTGAATAATGCAAAGGAATATATTTATCAAGAAAATCTTCCTTACAATTTTTCTAATGAGTCTGTAACTTTTGGCCCTGTAAAAATTGAAAAAAGTATTTTTAATTCTTCAGGATGTACCTTAAATAGGGCTATTCCATTTAATGAACAATATTTTCGTACAGTATCACTAAATGATAAAATATATGCAATTGGAGGTCAGCAATCTTCTAAAGGTTATGTTAATACGCTATATGAATACCATCCTGATGAAGATATATGGGAACTGAAATCTGAATTATCTGGGAAAGCTGCAAGTCTTGTTTATATTACTCGGTTGGATGAAGAAATATATACAATGAGAAAAATTATTAAAGATGGTGTTGAAGATGGCAGTAAGGATGAGCTAGAAGATGATGAAGAAATTAAATGGGTTATTGAGAAGTATAATCTAGTGACAGATACATGGTCTTTTTTGACAGATGTTCAATGTAAAAATGTGCGAAACATAGTAGCTATTAATGAAGAAATTTATATTATTGAGCATAATGAATTAGAATCAGAAGAAGACACAGAAGAAGACACAGAAGAAGAGGAAGATAATAAAAAAATTAAAATTCAAAAATATAATCCTTCTAATAATACTATAATAACTATATTAGAAGAGGATTTTAACTGGCGTTATTTTTACCCAGTTGTTTTAGATGAAGAAATTTATTTTATAGGAGGAAAGAAAGGAAGGGCTCTATTAAGGGGAGTAGGTGAAGGTACGGGAGGATTTAGGATTGATAATCTAAATATCTCTTACAATTTAACAACTAAGAAATGGAAAGAAAAATCATCTTTACCACAAAATTGCAGCCTTCTGAATGTAATAGAATTAAATGATAATATATATGCAGTTATAAGATATAATAACAACACTATGGTTATGTATTATAATTCTAGTGTTGACAAATGGTACAATAGTGGATTGAAGCTTATGAACAGAAATGGAATTAAACTAGGTATTTCAAAAAACAATATGTTTGTTCTAGGAGGCACAAAAAATGTAATTTCCTTTATTTTGCCTGATGTTGCTTCAGATGCAATAGAAGTTATTAATCTTGATAGGTTTTTAAATTATGGAGATGTAAATCAAGATGGTCTTATAAATTCCATTGATTATACACTAATACGTAGATATGTTTTAGGTGTTATTACTGAATTTCCAAATGATATTGGAAATTTTACTGCAGATGTAAATAAAGATGGAAAAATTAATTCTAATGACTATGTTATTTTAAAAAATTATATTCTTAGGGATATTGAAAGTTTTTAGGTGTATTTATAACAAATATGAAAATGAATTTAAATTTTATTATAAATTTAAGTTTTAAAGTTTTGTGTAAGAAGGTGACTGAATGACGTACAGTGGAAAAGTAATTAGAATAATGGATAATGAAGCAATAGTAATGACCAAAGATTTTGAAGTTGTAAGAATCAAGTTGGAAAAGGAAGTTAAAACTGGAGAGGATATCTATTTTTTAGCTAAAGATATTATAGTAGACGGTTTTAATACCCCTGTTAGTTTAAGCGAATTTTCAGTTGATTCCCAGGTCAAAAATGACAAGGAATTTCACACTAGTAAAAAGGCTACTTATTTTAAAAAGAAAAAATCAAAAAAATTCTTTAATACGGTTGCAATTTCTGCTTCTTTTATATTAATTTTTGTTTTAATGCAATTTTTTATAAGTTTTAATGGAAAAGAATATACATATATGGATGTTGATATAAATCCTAGTTTTTCTTTTATTTTAGATGATAGTGGAATAGTGGATAGTATAAAATTATTAAATGAGGACGCAGCACACTTTGTTGAAGATTTAGAACTAAAAAAAGTTTCTTTTGCAGATGGTTTGAAATTAATTCTAAACAATTACAAAAGTCAACTAAGTTCTCCTAAAGAAGAAACTGTAGTTTTTATTGCCATTGCTTTTAGTAACCCAAAAAATTATGAAGCAAGAGAAAAAGAGTTACTTGATGAATTAATGAGTTTGAATGAGATTTTTGTGGAAAACGAAATAGAAAATACAATAATTAAAGCTATTATTGTTGATGAAAAAACAAGAAGAGAAGCATTAGAACATGAAATATCTATGGGAAAATATGCAATTTATCAGCAAGCAAAAAACAATTTAGAAATTTCTCTAGATGTAGTTCGAGAAAAAAAAGTATGTGAATTATTAGAATTTGTAGATATACATGATAATAATGGTGCATATGCTTTAATTGAATTTGATATGATGGAAGAAGAATTTACGTTACAAGAGACAGCGGCATCGGCAACAAAATTAGACCAACTTGAGGAGACACCGAAATCAGTGGAGCTACAAGAAACACCTGTGGAGACACCAAAATCAGTGGAGCCGCAAGAAACACCTGTGGAGACGTCAAAATCAGTGGAGCCGCAAGAAACACCTGTGGAGACACCGAAATTAGTGGAGCCACAAGAAACACCTGTGGAGACATCAAAATCAGTAGAACCACAAAAGACGCCCACAACAACACCCCAATTGTGGAAGCCACTAGATCCGACACCGATACCTCAAATAATACAGGCACAAGAGGATTTAGAAAAGGTGCCACAATTGGAGCAATCAGAAAAGACCCCAGAAGCAACGCCAAAATTAACACAGCTGCGAAAAAGAGGACCATGGCTAACGCCTGAACCGACACCAATTAAAAATACAATATGGGTTTTGGAGGACTGGGAAAATGGTGATGAAAATAAATGGTATGGCCCAAATATCAGTGTGACAAATGACTGGGCAGCTTCTGGAAATTATTCCTTGAGAAGTAGAGTAACTGTTTTGAACAAATCAAAAATAATTGTGTTTAACCTGTGTAATTTAGATTTTACTGGTCAAAACACTCTGTGTGCAGTGGTAAAAGAAGAAAAATCTAAACTTTTTGAAGGGAAAATATCAGCTAAACTTTTTATAAGAACAGGTGATGATTGGAAGTGGACTATTTCTGATTTTAAAAATATTAGTACCTCTAATAGAACTATTTTAAAACTGGATTTATCAGAGGTACCTAATTTAGATGATGTGAAAAGTATAGGTATTGAGTTTTATGTTTCTTCTAAGGAAAAAGGATTAATTGATTTGTATGTGGACTACCTATACCTTGAATAATTTTATTTGATAAATAAGCCTTAAAAGTTAAATATTACAACTAATAATGAATATTAACGTTGTACTTTTCCAATTAATTATATATAATTAATTAATGAATTTAATATTAAGAGGTATTACATTATGAATATTGGCGTTGTTGTAAATGTTGAGAAAGATCAGGGTTTAAAATACACTAAAATCCTTTTAGATAGTATAAATAAAAATGGTGCAAAATACATTGTATGTGAAAAAATTGCTAAAAAACTAGGACTTATTGAAAGTTCTTTTAGTGAAGAAGAGTTAATTGAAATGTCAGATATTATTGTCTGTTTAGGAGGAGATGGTTCATTTTTAAAAGCAGCTAGAATGATATTAGAAAAAGATGTACCTATTATTGGGATAAATCTTGGTAATTTAGGTTTTTTAGCTGATGTTGATAAAAATGAAATTGATACAGCAGTAAAAAAGTTAGTTAATAATGATTATAATATTGAAAAAAGAATGCTTCTAGAAACTAAAATAATTAGGGATAATAACATAATTGCAATGGATACTGCCTTAAATGACGTGGTAGTGTCAAGAGGTGCCTTGTCTAGAATTTTGCACCTTAGGACATATGTTGATGATAATTTTATGGATATGTTTCCAGGAGATGGTTTGATAATATCTACCCCTACAGGGTCAACAGCGTATACTCTTTCGGCAGGAGGTCCCATCGTGCAACCTGATGCCGGACTTATTATAGTTACGCCAATTTGTCCCCATCTTCTTTATTCAAGGTCATTTATAGCAACTAAAGATAAAGTAGTTAAAATTATAGTGGATGAGGATTGTGACCATAATGCAATGGTTACAGTTGACGGACAAGTTGGTTATGAAATAAGAGGAGGAGATTTGATAATAACTAAAGAATCATCAAAAACCATTAAGATGATAAAGATAAATACCAGGCATTTTTTAGAAGTATTAAGAGGGAAAATTTATGATAGAGGAAAGAAGATGAGGCGAAATGAAGTATAATAGACAGGCTAAAATTCTTGAAATTATAGAAAATGAAGTTATAGAAACCCAGGATGAAATAGCCGATAGGCTAAAAAAAGCTGGGATGGATGTTACACAGGCGACTATATCCCGGGATATGAAAGAACTTAGGCTAATTAAAGTTTTGACATCTGATGGCCGATATAAATATGCAACTTTTTCTAAAGAAGGAAATATACATTCAAACAGACTGATAACTATATTTTCTAAATCATATGTTTCTAGCGATTATGCAAATAATATTGTGGTTGTAAAAACTCTTCCAGGAATGGCACAGGCTTGTGCAGCTGCTATTGACTCATTAGGATGGACAGAAATAGTAGGGACTATAGCAGGAGATGATACAATAATGATTGTATGCAGAGCTGAAAAAATAGCGGAAGAGCTTGTAGATAGATTTGCAAAGCTTGCAAAAATAAACTCAGATGATATATAGAACATATATAGAACAAAATATTTTATTGTTTCATAATTTTGCTGCAAAGTGAGGTATTGCTATGCTTCGACAATTAGAAATTAAAAACATTGCTATAATAGATAAGTTAAGTATTGAATTAGGCGATGGACTTAATGTATTAACTGGTGAAACTGGGGCAGGTAAATCTATTATCATTGATTCAATTAATGCAATTATTGGACAGAGACTTTCAAAAGATTTAATAAGAACAGGAGAAAATAAGGCGGTAGTTGAAGCGGTTTTTGAGGTTGAAGAAAATCATTTATCTGATTTGTACAAATGTTATGGGATTGAGCCAGAAGAAGATGGCGTTTTGGTGATATCTAGGGAGTTTACAAGGGCTGGAAAGAATACTTGCAGAATTAATGGGAAGATATCAACAGTTTCAATGCTTAAAAAATTTGGAGAAAAATTAATTGATGTTCATGGACAACATGATAATCAATCTCTTTTGCGAACTGACAGTCATATTGATTTGTTGGATTCTTTTGCTGGAGAGAAAATGCATAAACTAAAGGAAGAATATGCAGTTCATTTGGAGAGCTATAAAAAAATTAAAAAGAAAATTTTTGATTTAGAGGGCAATAGTGGAGAAAGAGAGAGGAAAATAGATCTTTTAAAATATCAGATAGATGAAATTCAAAGTGCAGGTCTGAAAATAGATGAAGAGCATCAGTTTGAAAAAGAAAAGGACATACTTTTAAATTCAGAGAAAATAGTTAAAGTTTTTTCAAATGCTTATGAAGTTTTAGGTTCAGGAAGCAAAACAGGGGAGGCAGTTTTAGATAGAATAAATGATGTTGTTTTTGAGGTAAATAGCATTAAAGAATTTGATGAAACATATGATGAAATAGCAAAAAGGCTTGAATCTGTAGTTTATGAATTTGAAGATATTGTTTCTGAAGTCAGGGCAAAAAGAGATGGTATTGAATTTGATGCAAATGCACTAGAACAAATTGAAGAGCGGTTAGGTGTTATATACAGACTTAAAAAGAAATACGGAAATTCCAT
>DUVG01000057.1 GCA_012841175.1 Clostridium sp. | reverse complement strand
TATCTTCATATTTAACAGGATACTCTCCCACAATACCCTCAGGGAAAATTTCAAGACTTACAAATACCTGTGCAACATAAACGGGATCAAGCTTCCACGGAGAATGCCCTCCATCTACGCTTTTTTGTTCATTTTCCTCTAGGTTTAAGTCAACAGGAACCTGAATTTGAGGCTTATCCAAAAACTCGTTATCTTTTGGAAGAACCACAACCATACCGTCCCATAAGTTTTCTACAAATAACATCAAGTCCTCCAATGAAAGGTTGCCAATCACTGCAAATTCAAACCCGTCTTCCCGCCAGTGAACAGAGGTGATATCTGTTATACCTGAATATATTCCACCACCCGAAAGAATTCCATATTCCTCCCGGACAGGTGACTGTATTTCAGCAACACCCCCGTTAATTTCACCTAAAATGGCATTTGATGCAGGATTTAATTCACCTTCCCCTATTCCTTGTAAAACAATTACTTTGTTTTTCTTATCCTGAGAAGTGTAACTAAGTTTAGCCGTCTTCCCACCTTCTAAAATTGATATGCTTTCTCTTTTGTACCCCTTTAATATTTCTTTCGGCATCTTAATAGTAAACCCAACCATCCCCTCTGCTTCTTCTATATTGTTTATCAGTTGTTCAGGGTTTTTGTCTATTTTCTCAAAACCATTAGGGATGTTGTAAGTAATTAATTCTTCAGGTAAAGCATCATGGTAGTCAATACTTGTATATATAGATATATACTGGATTGAGTTTACCATTGCACTTTCTCTTTTAAGGGGCAGCCTGGTCTCTTTATCAACCCATATACGGTAGGACTCTCCTCCTTTTGGTGTTACTTCAAGAACTATAGCCGGCCTTTTTGAAACACTGTCCTCTCCAATGGTTCTAACCTCAGAAGCATCTTTAATCCTGTCTATCTCATTCCCCAACTCAAATGTAAACTGATAAGGGTCTGGAAATGAGGGAAAAATAAATGCCTGCTCTTCATCAAAGCGCAACTGCCATTTTTTCTCTCCGTTGTTTGCAGTTACAAGGATTGCCTCTGCTCCTTCCATCTCTTTTACATAATACCGCCCCTTCTTATCCGCCCACACTTCCCTGACTGCTTGAACAGTTTCTTTCCCTTCAGCATTTTTTTCAATAATCTCAATAATTCCATGGTATGCCTTTATTTCTTTAAAAGCCTGTTCCATAGCATGGACAATATCAGTATTTTGGGGATATAATGCAAAACTTAGTAAAAGTGCTAAAACAACAACCGCCGCTGCTGCAACCCATATTCTTTTTTTCTTTTTTACAGATCTTTTTTCCCACAATTGTTCTGTAACATTTTCGCCTATCTTTTTAGAAAAGTCCCCCTCTGGGAAAACAGGTTCTTTTAAACTGCGTACTTTTCTCACAGTATCCATAAGTTTTTCCATTTCCAATGACTCATTAAAACTCTCATGGGTTTTAGGTTTTTTTTCTTCATTCAAAGAATCAATATAATCAGATAACTTGTCTTTATCTCTTTTCATGATTTTTATACCTCCTTATACAATTTAGTACAGTCATTTCACAAATAACACAAATTTGCATATGAAAATTTAAACCTGGTTAGCAACACAATGTTTCACTGGTTTTAGCTACCCATATTTTCAAGAATTTCAGAAAGATTTTTTAGCGCTCTGTATTGCAACACCCGGATTGTACCCTCTTTTTTTTCCATAATTCTTGCAGTTTCCTTTGTAGAATAGCCTTTAAGTATTCTAAGTTCAATAACTGTTCGCTGCTCCTCATTAAGTCTGTTTAATGCTTCTTGCATAATTGCCCTTTGAGTGTAAGCTTCTGTATCGTCCTCTACCGCTATCTCTTTAGGATTTATTGCTTCTAAATCTGCATTTAAGCCCAAACGCTTTTTCTTGCGCCATCTATCACGCAATATGTTTAATGCAGTGACTTTTAAAAAACTGGTGTACTTTTCTACTTCTGCATTGTTCCTCTCTAGATAGGACAGGGTTTTTACATAGGTTTCCTGTGTGATATCTTCAGCTTCTTGGCGGTTTTGTACTTTAAAGTATATAAAACGGTATACAGACTTCCATGTTAAAGAGCATATTTCTTCTATTGCATTTACATCTTTATCTTGCAGTCTTTGCAGCTTTTTCTCTTCAAACATATCTATAGCTCCCTTTCTTGACCGGTCAATTATGTGTACAATAATAATGACGCTAAAGGTACACTAAATGTTACATGATATTTTTTACATTTATAATACTTTAATTCAAGAAAAGTTTTCTTATCTTTAAGAGATATTTAATTGTAAATGGTCTTATTGGAAAAAGAGATAAAAAAAAGACCCGTGCATTCCAAAGAAGAGAAGGGAGAATGTCACGGGATTTTTATAGGGGAGTAACTTTTTATAATTACTATAGCTACTATACATTAAAAAATTATAAAATAAAAGCTAACTTCAACACTTCTTAAAATTCGACAAAAAGTTCTTTTAAAAGCAACAGGCATATACAATCAATAAAAAACAGGAAATATTTTCATTCATGAAAATGCACAAACTCATAGCTGTTCCTTATTGCTACTTAAAAAACAATATGTTATAATATATTGGAGGTGCTAAAGCCCTCTGCACTTATTATACAAACATTTCACATGATTCAATTATATTTTTTCAAATTTGTGTTCTAAGATGTTTAGTGCTATAAATTCAAGAATGGAGAATTCATATGAATTTAATAAATAATAGATACAAAATATTGTCAAATATTAAAGATAGTACCAATGATTTATCCTTTCTTGTATCTGATTTGTTT
>DUVG01000056.1 GCA_012841175.1 Clostridium sp. | reverse complement strand
ATTATATCTCCTGCTTTTCTTATTTTCACCCAATCCCCAATGCGTATATCCCTCTCTTCAATATAGTCCATATTGTGAAGAGTTGCCCTGCTCACAGTTGAACCTGCAATTTGCACAGGCTCCAAAATGGCATTAGGGGTAAGAACTCCTGTCCTTCCTACATTCGGCCATATACTTTTAATTACAGTTTCTTTTATTTCTGCAGGATATTTATAGGCCATTGCCCATTTAGGAACTCTTGAAGTGCTTCCTAAAAGTTGCCTTTGTTCTAATGAATTAACCTTTATTACAGCACCGTCTATTTCAAAAGGCAATTCATCTCTTTCTTTACCAATCCTGTCTATCTCATCTATAACCTCTTTTATATCTTTGCAAACCTTATATCCTGGACTTACTTTAAACCCTGCTTCTTTCATGAATTCTAAAGATTCGCTATGAAATTTAAAGGTTTTCCCTGAAATATCTTGTACATTAAAAATAAATATATCCAGTTTTCTAAGACTTGCAATCTTAGGATCAAGCTGTCTTAAAGAACCTGCAGCAGCATTTCTAGGGTTAGCAAAAACCATCTGTCCATCCCTTTCCTGCTGTTCATTTATTTTAGCAAAATTTTTTTTGGATATAAAAACTTCTCCCCTAACTTCTAATACAGGCAATTTATCCTTTAATACCAAGGGAATTGATTTTATGGTTTTTAAATTTGATGTTACATCTTCACCTACAAATCCATCTCCTCGGGTAGCCCCTCTTAAAAATATTCCATTTTCATATTTTAAAGAAACAGACAAGCCATCTATTTTTTTCTCAACAACATATTCAACATCATTTCCAACAACTTCCCTAACTCTTCTGTCAAAGGCATATATTTCTTCTTTGCTAAAGGCATCAGAAAGACTTTGCATATGTACTTTGTGTTGGACTTTTTCAAATGCTGATAAAGGTTCTCCTCCAACCCTTTGGGTAGGTGAATCCGATGTTATTAAATCAGGCCTTTGTCTTTCAAGTTCTTCTAATTCCCTGTACAATTTATCATATTCATAATCGCTTATTTCAGGTGAATCCTCCACATAATACTTATGATTGTGGTAATTGATAATCTCTCTTAAATCTTGTATTCTCTCTTCAATTTTCAAAAAAACTTCCCTCCATTAAAACTTAAATTAAATTAAACTTATCTTCTTGAATGTCTTGATGATTTTATTAATAACATATTGAATAAAAATATGCTAATAAAAAGCCAAATTATTGCCCATACCACAGATGGTAATGGAGTTATTTCACTTAGTTCCACAAGATAAGCTGGTGGAGTACTTCTCCAACTATTAATTATATTAAATTTTTCATTAATGTTAAATAAAATTGTATCCACAAATGTATCATATATAATATATGATATGGCTGATATGCCTACTATATCAATCATCCATTCATCCAATGAATTATTCTTGATCATATTTAAGATAATAATAATTGTAACAAAAAAGATTATATATATCCAAGTAAACTGAAATGCTGGATTGATAATAGAAATAAACATATATATAATTGCCATTATTCCAAGCAAATACTTTTTAGCACCTGTTTTCTTTAGGCTCATTATTATTACAAAAAACAATGCACTGCTTATGTACCCACCATTTAAAACAAAAAAGGAAGAAAACCACCCCTGAACATTTAGTATTGTGACTCCTAGGTTTTCAAATGTGTCAAAAAAAGCTTCTTGACCATATCCAAAAATAAAGGCTATAAAAGAGTACCCTATTTTATGAAGAAATATAGACAATATTCTTATAGGTCTTAATATAAACTGATTCCATAATATAATTGTAGCCACAAGTATGAACATATATCTCCATAAATGTCTCATGTCAAAACCTCAAAATAATAATATGTTTATTATATACTATATAGCTATAGCTCGCAATAACCAAAGCTAGCAATAAAATTATTTTTTTACTTTCCAAATCCCGGCTTCATCTTTTTCTGCCTCCATTGCCTCAAGTGCCTCAAAAACTGAAGCCGCTAAAGCCTGTGCTGCTTGTTGCCTAAATTCATCCTGTTTTAATAACCCTCTGTCTGAAGCATTGGAAAGGTAGGCAATTTCAGCTATAACTGCAGGCATTTTTGTTTTTCGCAGTACAACTAGATTAGGCCTCTCAATTGTGCCATTATCAATAGTATTTAGCATATTCACTAAATTTTTTTGTACAATGTCAGCAAGCTTTTCACCATCCATCTTACTATATACTGGATTTTGTGGAGGACAAAAAAGAGTCTCTGTCCCCCTATAGCTTGGATTGTCTGGCATGGAATTGTTGTGTACACTTATAAATAATGTAGCATCTAAATTATTTGCCATAAAAGCTCTCTCATCAAGTCCTACATCT
>DUVG01000055.1 GCA_012841175.1 Clostridium sp. | reverse complement strand
ATTTCTAAAAATATCGCTAAAAAGCTTGTTAATTTAACACTTTAAAAAATAATTGCCATATAATGGTTTTATAAAACTGTTTCCAAAAATCAAGTTGTGTGATATTATATAGTATATATATATAAATAAAATGGCAAGTATAATTTTGGGGGAGTTAGTGTTTTAGTTGCTTTTACAAAATTAAACAAAAAATTATATGTTTGATTTTCTTAGCATTTTTCGACTTTAAAAATTAATCATTACAAGTTATCCGCTACTATTAACCAAACGCATATGTACTTCACATTTTTGTAAATATCTAGCTAATTTGTAATGCTAAACATCCTTATAGGAAGGGTGATGGTGTGTTTAAAAAATCTCCTTTGAAAAGACGCTTAGGAACCTTTAGTCTAACAATTATAATAATACTTGCTGGTATAGCTCTCTCTGTGCCTACTTATATTGTTTTTGACTGGTGCAATAACAATGTAACTTTAAGCTTAACACTCGTTGCTACCATATATTCAGGAATTTTATATATGGTTATTGCTGTGATTGTAAGTATTTTAGTGAGTATCTTGTCAAAACAACACGCTCACGCTAAAGAATTAAAAAACTTCAAAAATTTTACCGACGTTTTACATAGATCATCTTCTGAAATTGAAGTTTATGAAACTCTATATACTTTTGTAAGAAACATGCATTTAGTTAATCATGTCACATTATTTTATAAAAATGACAGATCCACTAATGATATTACATGGCAAAGGATAACAAATGAAAGGATGCCCCTTTGCCGAATGGAACCTAGAAATTGTCCTTTAATAAAATATGGACGTGATTGTTGTGTAAAAAATATTGCTACTGACATAACATGTGCTTATCAACTCCCTGAACATAAAACAGGAAGTTATATTTGTGTACCTATAACTAATGGAAATCTTACATTAGGTATACTTCAGCTTTATACAAAATCAAGGTATTTCTTTGATGATACAATTATATCTAAATTAAAGTCATACATAGAAGTTGCTAAACCTATAATAAGCAGCAAAAGGACACTTCATCAGCTTAACAAAAAAGCAACTACAGATAAACTTACTAAATTATATAATAGAAGTTTCCTTGAACAGTACTTGGAAAATCAAATTGAAACTTCAAGTAAGCTAAGTGTTATTATGCTTGATATTGACCATTTCAAACGTATTAATGACACATACGGTCATGCAGCTGGTGACGCAGTGCTTGTGGTATTTTCTCAAGTTATATTAAGATGTCTTAGAAGAACTGATTTAGTAGCAAGATACGGTGGTGAAGAGTTTATAGCTATTTTACCTTCTACAGATACTGGAACAGCTTTGTCAATTGCTGAAAGAATTAGAGAGTCTGTTGCTACAGAACCTATGCCTAAAATTAACAACATTCAAATTCCAAACATAACTTGCAGCCTTGGAGTTAGTGCCTTTCCAATGTATGCAACAAACAAACACACTCTTTTAAAAACTGCTGACGTGGCACTTTATAAAGCAAAACAATCTGGCAGAAACTGCGTGAAAATGTATATGAAAGAAATGGGGATGTAGTATTTAAACTTTATATACTATATTCCCTTCTACAATTGTTATCAATAAATTCATTTTCTTATCTATAATTATAATATCAGCATCCTTCCCACAGGAAATGCTTCCTTTTTTATGAGAAATCCTCAATACTCTTGAAGGGTTTGAGGTAGCCATCTTTATGCAGTTTTCAATGGGAACACCCCATTTTTGAACCATATTTTTAAACATATCTATCATGGTAACTGTGCTTCCTGCTATCACTCCATTTTTATGTTTTGCAACTCCATTTTCAATATACACTTCTTTTCCTGCAAAATTGTATTTTCCCTTTTCAACACCTGCAGTAATTATAGAATCTGTTATTAAAACTATATCGTCTGCTGATTTACATTTTAAAACCATTTTTATCATTGCAGGGTGAACATGAACCCCGTCACAAATAAGCTCTACAGTTATGTTTTCCCTTTCTAAAGCTGCAACCACAAGACCAGGACTTCTATGGTGAATACCAGCCATAGCATTAAAAAGGTGGGTAATATGGCTAAATCCTTTTTCAAAAGATTCTACTGCCCTTTTGTAGTCCACACCTGTATGTCCTGCACAAAAAACTATTCCCCTTTCTTTAAAGTGATTTATAAAGGAAGTGGCATTTTCCACCTCAGGGGCAATTGTCACCATTTTTATATTGTCTCCTGATTCATGTATAAGTCTTTCAAAAAGGGAGATGGAAGGAGAGATTATGTACTCTTTTAGATGTGCCCCCTTATATTCATAGCTGATAAAAGGCCCTTCCATATTAATTCCAATTATTTTTGCACCAGAAGTTTTATTTTTTATTGATAGATTAATGTTTCTTACTGCAGTTATCATATCTTCTATAGAAGCTGTCATTACTGTAGGTAAAAAGCCTGTTACTCCCTTTGATGCAAAAAAACACGATAGCCTGTCAATGTCTTGATATTTTAAATTCATTACGTCGTATCCCATTCCCCCATGGGTATGTATATCAATAAAACCTGGCAAAACTAAACAGCCCTCAGCATCTATAACTTCACACCCATTTTCAGATATGTTATATTGAATATCTGCAATTTTACTCTCTTTAATTAATATATCTTTTTTCTCAAAATTTTTATTATTATTAAATATTAATCCGTTTTTTATTAGCTTCATATCAATCATCAAGTCCTTATGTAAGTATATTTATAATAATTATAACATGAAAATTATGAAAATATTGCACAAAACCCACATATTATAGTATACTCCTTATTGAATGGAATATTTTTATTCTCTTTGCATATAATATTTATTGTGTGTTTTGCAACAATACATCATACAAAAGCAAGTAAATTTTATTATCTTTTACAAGTAAAATAAAAAATTAATAAAATTTATTTGAAATAATCACATAAAGTGTGGTATTATTATACTTGGTAATAAATAAATTTAAATGTATTGAAATATATAAACCAGTTCTAGCTATTCATAAAAAATCAGTTATTTGTCCCTTTATT
>DUVG01000054.1 GCA_012841175.1 Clostridium sp. | reverse complement strand
TCTATACCTCCATTTATAATTTAAACTTTAATCTAAATTTCAATTAAAAAACTCTCATCCAAAAAAGGGACGAGAGTTTAACTCACGCGGTACCACCCACATTATTTATTAATATATAAATCCAAAAGCCATTTGGATAAATTACCTATTTATATATTGCATAAATCACTCAATTAAAATAACGGATTAACCGACTTTGCCTAATAAAATTTTCTTTCTTTCAGCAAAGCAACTTGTAGATGATTTTCAAAAATTACCTTTACAGGTTTACACCAGCCACCTGCTCTCTAAAAAAGAATAATCTCCTACTCCTTCTACTCATCGTTTTTGGCACATATTAAATTATTCATATAAAAGAAATTATACAATATGGCATATTTTAATGTCAAGGGAGGTTTTTTAATTTATTTTTTGAACTCCCACAACTTCATAACTTGATAATCTATTGCCATCCCAGTTAAACAGCATTGTACCAAGTTTTCCTGTAGGCATAGCTTCACTATTTTCAAAGCCAATAACAGTAGTTTCTTTTTTTAATATTTTAAAACCTATTACGCCCAAAACCCCACTCTTTTCTGCTGTACCAGATTCTTTATAATCAGGATAATTGGTATAAGTAGTTCCAAAATTCAAAATTCCATTTGCCGTGTCATTATCTGCTAAATTCATAGGAAGAAAGTCTTGATTTGTAAGTATTGTAGCTCCAGAAGGTTTTGTCCCTTTGCCAAAGGGCTCATGTGTATCGTAATTAACAGGCTGCAATACTTCCGGGTCATATTTTATATTTATCTGGTAACCTGCAAAATTAGCTGCAAGATTTATATTTATTTCTGCCCTAATTATATCCCCAACTTCTCCTTGATTTTTATCAACCTTTAATTGTATGTAATTACTTGTTGAAGGCTCATTAGGAACTGGTATACTTTCTATATCTACATCCTTTATTAACCTTGTATCCTCATTAGTTACTTTCTGACCCTTATCTGTGTTATCAATTCCCCCATTACTTCCTTCTTTATTGCCCCCTGATTCTGTTGTGTTGTTATTACCTGAAGCATTAGAATCTGTGACAACTGGGTCCTTTGTATTCTTATCCTTGTCTTTATCATTATCTGATCTACACCCTGCAAAAAGGGAAATCATCAAAACAATACCTACCAAAAGCAAGGCCATTTTTTTATTACTGTACAATAACATCATCTCCTAAAAATATAGTTGATTAAAGTTTAAATATTAATTTTTTGCCAATAACTGTCGCGTTTTTTTATATTATTCCTTGATTTCTTTTATAACACAATATACCGCAAAATTCAATTGTTTTATAATATTAAATAAAAGAAAAAAGCCACAAAATAATATGGTAAACATTATATGTGGCTTTTAAATACTAAATTTATTTTTTAAATACCATTTAATTGATTGTAACTGATTTTTGTATTGTATAATCAGGTATTTCATTACCATCCCAATCAAATAATAATGCACCTAAAGTTGTACCTGATACTGAAGGTATTCTTTCAAAAGAAATTTGTGTTTTTTCATCTCTTAACACTTTAAATGATATTTTTGCTAAAGTTCCAGCACTTTCTTTAAAACCACTATCTTTCATAGAAGTCATGTCTAGGTATATTTTACCGAAACATAATTTCCCATTTTCTATATCATTAGAAGCAACTGTTAATGGCATAAAATCGTCATTATTAATAATGGTACTGCCTTCTGGCATTGTACGCTTACCAAAAACTTCTCCTGATGACTGTATAGGTTCTAAAACTTTAGGGTCATATTCTACATTCAGCTGATAGCCTGCTAAGCTGTCAATATTATTAACTAAAAAGGTTGCTGTTATTATTTCTCCCACTTTAGCAGTATTTTTATCTACCACTATAGATACATTGTTTTCTGAAACATTTGAGGAAGAGTTAATTGTTTTAGGCTGAATTACTGTATAATCTACAAGTCTTTCACCATTCCAATTATAAAGGTATGTGCCTGAAATGCTATTTGGCATTGTATCAGCTTTCTCAAACCTAATATTTGTAGCTTCTTCACTAAGTACTTTAAAACCTATTACACCTATAGTTCCAGATTCTTCAGAATTTCCACTTTGCTTGTATTCTTCCATATAAGTATATGTCTTTCCAAAATTAAGAATTCCTCTTGATATATCATTATCAACTAGTGACACAAGGCCATATTCTGAATTAACAAGGATATCCCCATTTTTTGGTGCAGTGTTTTTACCAAAAGGCTCTCCTGTGTTAACGTCAACTGCCTCTAACACATTAGCATCATATTTAATATTTAGTTGATAAGCAGCTAAATTAGTTATGTCATTTACATTAATATATGCTTTAATTACTTCTCCTACTTTAGCTGATGTTTTGTCTAATTCCATCATTATATGTGCATCAGCAGGTTTAATTGGTTCTTCTGGTTCTGGAGTTTCCACTGGTGTTTCTGTTGAAGGGGATATTGTGATATTTTCTGGCTGTATTACTACATAATCTGTGATCTTATTCCCATTCCAGTCATACAACATTGTTCCTAAAATACTATTTGGCATTGTAGGTGTGTCTGCAAAACCAATACTTGTATTTCCTTCCTTTAAAACTTTAAATCCAATCACAGCTAAAGTACCTGTGCTTCCTTCTCCATTGCCACTCATACGATAATCGCTAAGTAGTGAATATGATTTTGCAAAATTTAACACTCCTTCTTCAATATCATTTGCTGCAATTGAAAAAGGTCCATATTCTTCATTAACTATAAGTGTTCCATCTTTAGGCATTGTTCTAGATTCAAATGGATTTAGAGTATTGGGGTTAACTGGCTGTAAAAACTCTGGATCGTATTTTATATTTATCTGATAAGCTGATAAATAATCAATATTATTTATTTTTATAACGGTATTTATTATATCACCAACTGAAGCAGAGTTTTTATCTAGTTCTAATGAAATACTTCCATCTAAGCTTTTACCATTAATTGTACTTGGTTGTGAAGCGGTGTAGCTAGTAATTTTTTTACCATCCCAATCATACAGCATAGTACCTAAAATGCTATTTGGCATTGTAGGTGTGTCTTCAAATCCAATAGAAGTAGTTTCTTCTTTTAAAACTTTAAATCCAATCACAGCTAAAGTACCTGTGTTCTCGTCATTACCTGATTTCTTATACTCTTCAAAATATGTATATGTCTTTCCAAAATTCAATATCCCATTTTCGATATCATTTGATACCATTGATATAACACTGTAATCATCGTTAACTAAAATATCCCCATCTTTAGGCATGGTTCTTCTTCTCAAAGCCTCACCTGTATCAGGATTAATTGCTTCTAGAATTTCAGGGTCATATTTTATGTTAATCTGAAATCCGGCTAAATTATTAATGTTATTTACATTAACCTTTGCTAATATTATTTCACCAACTTGAGCTTTATCTTTGTCAAGCTCTAAATAAATATGGTCTCCTTCTATAGACTTAGCATTTACAACATTGTTATTTGAATTTGAGTTTGTAGATACTGTGCTAAATGCATCTAAAAGAGAATCTAAATTAGCAATAGCAAACACTGATGTCAACAAAAGAGCGACAACCAAAACCCTACAAATATTTTTTTTCATATTAAACTCTCATCCTCCCAAAAAAAAATTTATAAGATAATATATATCTAAAAGTATTTTATGGACTTGTAAAAAACTTTTTATATTACTAAGTATTTGGCATAACCTATAATTATGTCCTTTAAAATACTTTTTTAACATGCTTTTTAAATATGTCAAAAGATTAGTAAAGCTATTTACTTTTACCTCCCTTCATTTTTTAATTGACATATTAAATTCTAAGCATGCTGTATATATATTACTAACTATATAAAAATAAATTTTAAAAAATATTCTTTGTTAATGTAAACAAAAACTTTAATGTATAATAAAACAGGAATAATGGCAGAATTTTCATATTAGATACTGAGTAAAAAGATTGGTACATATATTATAACCCAGCGTATTTTTTGATAATAACTAACTAATATTATTTTATACCCTACAAATTTTATTTTAATATTCTAATTTTAATATTTTTATTTTAAT
>DUVG01000053.1 GCA_012841175.1 Clostridium sp. | reverse complement strand
TTTATGATTTTTTAGACAGGGCTATTTCATTAGGAATTACCTGTCCTGTAACACCTGGTATTATGCCTGTTTTTAGGGCAGACCAAATAAAAAGAATAGCATCCCTTTGTGGTGCATCAATTCCTGCAGAGCTGGTTATTGTTATGGATAAGTACGGTGATAATCCAGATGACATGCTAAAAGCAGGCATAGAATATGCATGTAACCAAATGCAGGATTTAATAGACAACGGAGTGGACGGCATTCATCTTTTAACTATGAACAGAGCCAAATCCACAAGAAAAATTCTTGAAAACCTTAATTTACTTAAAAAATAAAAATACAATAATTTAAAACTCCACTTTAAAGTGGAGTTTTTGCATAATCTTCAAACAAGTTTTTGAAAGAAATACTTACATTGTATTTAACTGCATAATCTAAAATCTCTTGTTCTGTAACCACCCTGACAAGGTTCATATTTTCATTTAATATATATATAATATGGAATCTATCAAAATCCATACTCTTTATAACATCTCCTAAACTCTTTGTCTCTATCACCGCTAACTCTCTTACAGGATAAATACCTTTCTTTTTAAATCTTAAACCCCTGTATACAATATTTTTAATATTCATTAATGCTACCTCCATTTCATTATTTTTTAAAATAAATAAAAAATATATCACTAAAACTAATAAACTTATATTATATCTACTGGTAAAATATTGAAATACTCCTAAAAAAGATAACAATATTAAAAACACCAAGGATATTTTTCTTATATATTTAGAAGCTTTAAACAAACCAAGTTTTGCTTCAAAAATATCTTTTAAAATTCTCCCTCCATCTAAGGGGAATATGGGCAGCAAATTAAATACAGCCAGCGAGATGTTAGCATAGATAAAAAAAAGCATATCATTTAAACAATATGCTTTTAAAATAAAACATACAACGAAAAATAGAAGGTTCGCAATGGGACCACTTATATTTATAAAACTGCGCTTTGCTAAAGACAGATAATTGTATTTAATTGTAGCATGTATTCCTATAGGCAATATTTTAATTGCCTGTAATTCGGCATTCATTAATTTTGCTGTAAAAATATGTGCTAATTCATGAGCTATCATTGAAAAAAAAATGATAGCGTATTTATCACAATAATCAAAGTATATTATTAATGGAATAAAAACAATAAGCATTGGATTTATTTCTACTTTAACAGGTTTTTTTAAAATTACTATAAAAAAACCCCCTTATTTATTTTATATATTGTTTTGGCTAGACATCAATATAATCTAATGGATCTACAGGTTCATCATCTTTGAGTAATACCAAATAAAGAGACGGGTTTTTAAAATTGCCAGTATTGCCCACCTTTGCTATAATATCTCCTTTACTAATATATTGACCTTTTTCTACTAACACTTCAGAACAGTTAAAATAAATTATTTTAACATCTTTTTTATGCTTGATTTCTATAAATTTACCTTTATTTATGTCTTCCCCTACTTCCAATACTTCCCCATTATAAGCTGCTCTTATAGGAGTTCCTATTTCAGCTTCAATATTTATTCCTTTATGGTATTCCTCAACATCTGTTGAATCTGTTTTTTCCCCAAAAAAGTAGGATATTGTCCCCCCTACAGGAATAATAAATGAATACTCTCTGTGCTCTAAATAAAAATCCTTATAATCTGTGTCACTTTCATCATCAATGTTATAACTTATACTATCAACCATTTTTTCTTCTAAAAATCCTTCGTCATGCACATGATTTTCCTCTAAGCTTAAATTTTTATAATCGTCATTTATGATAATATCATCATTTATATTGTAGCTTTCCTCCTTACCATCTAAAATGGTAAATTGTTTTTGATTTTCATCATCTGTTTTTTGAATAAAGGCGTCTACTTTTTGCAAAACTCCTTTAATGTCCATATCATAAGTCAATACATTTTTTATTATTTTATTCTCAAAATAATTTGTAACAGGGCTGTTTATCCCTTTGATAATTGCTGCAAAAGCCACTATAAATATGCACAAAATCGTCTGTAATATAATCTTTTGAATTATATTAAATGATTTTTTATCATCCTTTAATCTTTTAGTTTTTCTCGTCCTTCTCCGATATTGTACTGACTGTCTCGGATATCTGTTTCTTATCATTATATCTTCCACTTGTATAGCACATCCTCTTATAGTAAAAATTTGTACCACAGTAGATTATATTTTTTTATTTTATAGAATATTACAAAAAAACCTCCTTATATAAAAGAGGTTTTTACGATAATTTTATACATATTTTTTTAAATTAATTTACTTATTGATCAATTCTCTCCAATCCAAGTCCCCTCTTTCAATACCTTTTATTAGCATCTCAGCTGTCCCAAGGTTTGTAGCAAAGGGAATGTTGTTTATATCGCATAATTTAAGCAGATAATTTATATCTGGTTCGTGAGATTTAGCAGTCAAAGGGTCTCTGAAAAAAATAACAAGATCCAATTCATTATAAGCAGCTCTAGCTCCTATCTGCTGCTCTCCCATTAATCCAGGAAGGAATTTTTCTATTTTAAGACCTGCAGATTCAATGATTACAGCACCGGTAGTTCCAGTAGCAAAAAGATTATGTTCTTCAAGTATCTTCTTATAGGCAATACAAAAAGATACCATTAATTCTTTTTTCTTATCATGAGCAATTAAAGCAATGTTCATATTATCATTCCAAACTGTCTATTTACCACTATCTTTTACTTTCCTAATAGGTATATTTGCTACCAAAGCTGGAACAACTCCCTCTCCTTCTTCTGCCCTTGTTCTAGTCATCTTAATGTCTAAAGCATTCTCATCCACATCCATGTAATTTGAAATAACTTTAATTATTTCTCCTTTTACCATCTCTAAAAACTGAGGAGAAACGTTTGCCCTGTCATGGATTAGCACCAGTTTAAGCCTTTCCTTGGCAAAATCTTTAGAACTTTTAGACCTGCCAAATATCTTTGAAAAATCTAAAAACATAAGTCTCCTCCTCTCAATTTGCCTTCAAACCAAACAACTTCTTTATCCTAAACATGAAGCCCTCTTCATTTTCCAAATTTAGCAAAGGAATGTTTTGCCCCATTATTCTTTTTGTTATTCCTCTATAAGCTTCCCCTGCAAGAGATTTATTGTCAACAACTGCTGGTTCTCCCTTATTTGTAGATACAATTATTTTTTCATCATCAGGAACAACACCTATAAGATCAATTGCAAGAATATCTATAATATCATCTATGGACATCATATCTCCACGCTTTACCATGTCATGTCGAACTCTGTTAATAAGAAGCTTAGGATTTCTAACATCATTAGCCTCTAAAAGACCTATTATCCTATCTGCATCTCTAACAGCTGAAACTTCTGGAGTTGTAACCACTATAGCTCTATTTGCCCCTGCAATTGCATTTTTAAATCCCTGTTCAATACCTGCAGGGCAATCCACTAATATATAATCAAATTCCTGCTTTAATTCTTCACACAGCTTAAGCATTTGTTCTGGAGTTATAGCTGATTTATCTCTAGTTTGAGCCGCTGGTAAAAGATACAAACCTGCATATCTCTTGTCTTTTATTAAAGCTTGTTTTAATCTGCATGTACCTTCAATAACATCCACGATATCGTACACTATTCTATTCTCAAGTCCCATTACCACATCTAGATTTCTAAGTCCTATATCTGTATCAAGTAAAACTACCTTTTTACCTTCTAGTGCCAAACCTGTTCCAATATTAGCAGTGGAAGTTGTTTTTCCAACCCCGCCTTTTCCTGAAGTTATTACAATAACCTCTCCCATTTATGTTTACCTCCCAACATGTAATCAATTAAGAATGTTAAAAGCAAAAGATATTGTACACCAAGTTTTTAAAGATTATTACTTTTATTTATTTTTCAGAAAATTTTATAAACCCTCAACTAAACTATATATTTCTTTTAGCAATTTGTCAATTACACATTTATCATTTTATATTCATTTGTTTTTTATCCCAAAGCTGTTACTTCCCACAATAGACTAGGATTTAAAGTTTTAAGGCCTATTAAATTCCTGTAAATTTTTTATCAGTATTTAAAATATTTTAGCCTTTAGAAGGAAGATATCTATCAATATATACAAAATTATCTTTTATATATGCCATTTCAGGTATAAACTGGTTTTCAACTTGTTTATCATCTGGTGAGCGAGTAATTACATCAGCTATCCTCAATTGGGTTGGATACAAATTCAGTGCAACAACTATTGCCTCCTTGTTCCCATTAGATCCTGCATGAACAATCCCTCTCAATGACCCCATTACCACTACATTTCCTGTGGCGATAACTTCTCCTCCAGGATTTACATCCCCAATAACCACTATGTTACCGTCAAACCTCACTAGCTGACCTGAACGAACTGTGCCTTTATGAAATTTTGTAATCCCCTCTTCTAATCCCTTAAAATAAAAATTACTCATTTTTATTATTGGATGTGGCTTTGGAGCAGTTTCTTTTTTTACTTTCACAGGTATTTGTGTATCTTTTTCAAAACTTTTAATTTTCGCTCCACTTTTATTTTTTAAAATTTCAAATATTTTATTTTCTTCTTCTTCTGAAAGCTTTTTCCCCCTATATTTTACTTTAAGATTAGCACCTTTAAAAAATCTTTCGTTAGAAGAAATTTTTTCCTCCATTTCCTCTAAAATGGTCTCAAAATCCACTTCTTCTTTCATAATCACAATCAAAGAATCCACTGAGCCCTTAAAAACTATGCTATTATTCCTCATTTTTACTTCCTCCATAATAAAATAACATTAAATTAATTTATCGTGTAAATCTAACTTTATCTGTGGTAATTCTATCTTCTGGTAAAACATTATTGTTGGTGCCAAAATATTCCTTCAATACATCAACCCCAACTGGAACTGCATTTGATCCCCATACACCTTTTTCTATAACTACTGCAACTGCAATTTCAGGATCATCTGCTGGTGCATATGCAACAAATAAAGCATTTGAAGTACCTGTACCGGTCTCAGGTGTACCAGTTTTTCCAGCCACAGTTATATCCTCTGGAAAATCAATAAAATAAGTGTATGCCGTACCATAAGTCTCATTTATAACTGCCTTTAAACTTTCATTTATATAATCCATTGTTCCTTCAGATAAAGGCAGTTCTTCATATTCTATATTTGTCTGTCTCACTATTGAACCATCATGCTTTCTTACTTCTTTTATTATATGAGGAGAATATCTCTTGCCTCCATTTGCTAAAGTACTAGTAAAGTTTGCAATCTGTAATGGTGTAAAAAGATTATCAAACTGACCTATTGCAACCTGTGCAGTATCCGCCGGTCTCCATTCATCATTTCTTAGCTGTCTTTTAGTCTCTTTATTTGCTCTTTTTCCAGCAGCTTCCCACTGTAATTCTATTCCGGTACGTTCTCCTAATCCAAAATACTTTGCCCATTTATCAATAATATCTATGCCTGTATCAACTCCAAGTTCATGAAAATAAATGTTACAGGAAGTTCCCATAGCCTTTATTAAATCCTGTCTTCCATGTGACGTTCTATAGTTTCTATAGCTAAGACACTCAAAATTCCATCCACCTATATTGTGTCTTCCTCTACAGGTAATGTTATCATTTCCTTTTGAAATTTTACCTGCTTCAATACCTGCAATTGCAGTAATAGGTTTATATATGGACCCTGGAGCATATTGCCCCTGTATAGCCCTATTAATCAAAGGCCTAGCACTGTTTTCTGGATCATTAAGCTCCATACGTGACTGCTGTGCTTCTTTGCTATTTGACAAAAAAACATTTGGATCATAAGCAGGATAGCTTGCCATAACAATTACTTCACCACTTTTAACATCAATAGCAACTACCGAACCTGCTTCTGCATCTCCTAAATACTTTTCAGGCTCCTGCTCCGAAAGAGCATTAATTCTGTTTATATTTCTCTCTAAAGATTCCATTGCAACCTTTTGCAAACGTGAATCTATAGTAAGAACAATATCATTTCCTGGAACTGCTGGGTTGCTGCTAAGCTCCCTGGTAAGCCTTCCCTTTGTATCAACTTCAACTCTCTTTTGACCATTAATTCCCCTTAAATCTTTTTCTGCCGAAAGTTCTATTCCTGTCTTTCCTAACATATCATTTAATTTGTAACCTTCATCTTTAAGGCTTTCATATTCTTCCGGATTTATAATGCCAATATACCCTAATACATGGGCAACAGAACTTGCATCAATATATCTTCTTTGAGGAACACTGTCTATAATTACACCTGGAAATTCAAAATGTCTTTCTTCAAGTTGTGCCACCGTTTCCATACTAACATCCTTTGCAATTAAGACAGGATTTGAAGGACTATATTTTATAAGCATATCATATCTAATTGTCATTATTTTATAAGCTTCTTCATCAGTATATTTTTCATCAATTAAAAACTTTTCCTCACGAAAATACTTAAAAACATCTTCTGGAGTTTTTAGCTTCTCTATATCCTTTTCTTTAATAACCATTTCACTTTTCCATTTTTCAAGCGCTTCTTCTGACTTTGTTAAACTAGATCCAAACTCTATAGGATTAAACGTAAGGTAGTTTTCAAGATTTTTCTCATATGAACCATTATTATATTCTTCAAACACATTTATAAGTTTTAAAATCATCTCATTATATTCTGGTGATTTTAAACCTGTTGCTGCCAACTTCACATTATGGGCTGTCCTATTAACCGCTATTGGAAGTCCATTTCTATCAACAATATTCCCTCTTGGGGCAATTATCTCCCTCTCGCTAATAATTCTTCTTTGGGACTTTTGTGCAAACTCTTTTCCACGAACTATTTGAAGATTTACTAATTGAAATATAATTGCTGTAAATGCTAACAAAAAACCTATAACTATAACTACATATCTTTGACTGCTTTTTTCTTTCAAAATTGCACCCCCTCAACCTGCTTGTGGAAATATTTTTACCAATTAGTACTTTCTAGATAGTTTTTTAGAAGTTTCAAACTTCTCATTAATTTTATAAACCATTATATAGACAAATATTGAAACAATTCCGTTGTACAAAGCCAAGGGCAAAATTATATTTCTTAATGGATAAAACAAATCTAAACTATTTCGAAAAACTGTATGAAAAAAATACACACTGTACTCATAAACTAGTGTGGAAACAAGTACAAAAAAAACAACTGCAAAAATATTTTCTTTGTATAATCTTTTATTTAAAGAACCTACACAAAAACCAAGATATAAGCCTAGTAAAGCATAAAATCCAATGACTCTACCAGAAATCATATCATGTATTAGACCACTAAAAAATCCAACAATTGCCCCTTCAATGTTATTTCCTAAAAAAGCCACAATCACAATTAACACCATTAATAAGTTGGGCTTTACATTAAATACTTTTAAATAATCTAACACTGTTGATTGTAACAAAGCAAATATAACCATAATCAAAGTATATCCTATTATTTTTACCCTCATCAAATCTCTCCACCTTTGACACCCATAAATTAGTGCTTTCTCTTTAACACATATACTTCTTCAAGTCTTTTAAAATCAACAGCTGGTTCAATTATTGCATACCTATTTAATTCATTATTTATCTGTCTAACTTCTTTTACCTCACCTATTACTATTCCTTTAGGATAAATTCCTCCTAAACCAGAAGTTTCAATTGTATCTCCTACAGATATATCAATATGTGGTTCAATATACTCAATTCTACAAAGGCCATCATCTTTAAGCTTTAAATCACCCTTTACTATAACCAAATCTCTTGTTCTAACTATACGAGCACTCACTGTACTGTCAACATCAATAATAGAAATAACTTTTGATGACATTACATCCGCTGACATTACTCTTCCTACTAAAGCATTTTGAGTTATAACTATATCACTTTCAGATATACCATCTCTAATACCTACATTAATGGTAAAAACATTAAACCAGTTACCTGCATCTCTTGCTATTATATTTGCTCCACAAAATTCAAAGTCACTAAACTGTTCTTTTATGTTTAATGCTTCTTTTAGTTCTTCATTTTTTTCGCGAAAAGAATCAAGTTTTCTTATTTCTTCCTCTAGCAATTCGAGACGTTCTTTTAGCTCTTCATTTTCTTCTCTTAAAGCACTTACATCTCCAAAATAACCCACTAGCTCATCAATTTTGTCACCAGTATAACTGGTAAATTGTTGCAATGGAGACATAACAAAATTAAATACACTTGCCAGATAATTTAACTTGCTATTTTTTCGTGAAGATACACCTATCGCAATTAAAATAACAATTGTTACAAGCAATAGTAAAAATAATTTTTTTTTAAATAATTTTTTCAAGAGGTTTCCCCCCTATCTAATTTTCTTTGGAGGAATAAGCAATTTTCGCAATGTCTCTATTTCATCTACAACCCTTCCTGTACCAAGAACAACACAGTCTAAAGGATTTTTTGCAACTGAAACTGGCATACCTGTTTCTCCTCTAATTAGCCTGTCTAATCCACTAAGAAGTGCCCCTCCTCCTGTAAGTACAATACCTCTATCCATAATATCAGCAGCTAACTCAGGCGGCGTTTTTTCAAGAGTATATTTTATTGCATCAATTATTGAATTTATAGGTTCTTTTAACGCTTCTGAAACTTCTGTAGATGTAATCGTTATGTTTTTAGGAAGCCCCGTAATTAAGTCCCTTCCTCTTATTTCTATAGACTCTTCTTTTGGCCTTAAATAAGCAGCTCCTATTTTCACCTTTATTTCTTCTGCAGTTCTTTCACCTATCATTAAATTATATTCTTTTTTTACATAGTGCACAATAGATTCATCAAATTCATCACCTGCAACTCTTAGTGACTTGCTAGTAACAATACCTCCAAGAGAAATTACTGCTACCTCACTGGTTCCTCCTCCAATGTCTACCACCATGCTCCCAGATGGTTCTTCCACTGGAAGGTCAGCTCCAATTGCCGCAGCCATTGGCTCTTCAATTAAAAAAGCCTCTTTTGCACCTGCATAAGTAGATGCTTCTTCCACTGCCCTTTTTTCAACTTCTGTAACACCTGATGGTACACATATAACCACTCGAGGTTTTCCAAACATCCCCCTGGACATTGCTTTCTTTATAAAATATTTAAGCATACTCTGGGTTGTTTCAAAATCTGCTATAACACCGTCTTTCATAGGCCTTATTGCAACAATGTCCCCTGGAGTCCTGCCTATCATTTTTTTTGCAGTATCGCCAACTGCAAGTACTTCTCTGGTTCTTTTATTTATAGCAACCACTGATGGTTCTCTTACAACAATTCCTTTACCTTTTACCTGAACTAATGTATTTGCTGTACCTAAATCTATTCCAATATCCCTTGAAAAAATACCCATGTTTTCATTCTCCTTCCACGTAATTAACAATTATACTATAGAAACGCCAAATTTTTTTAATACAGTATCTAACTTTGATAAAGGTAATCCCACAACATTAAAATAACAACCATTAATTTTCTCTACAAATATTGAACCCAGGCCTTGAATTCCATATGCACCAGCTTTATCAAGGGGTTCTTTTGTATCAACATATGCCTTTATAGTACTGTCGGTAAGTTCCTTCATTTTTACATCTGTTATCTCAAAATCACTTATTCCCTTCATAGTAGCCACATCAATGACAGCAATTCCTGTCATAACTTTATGCCAAGACCCTTGAATATACTTTAACATTTCAAAAGCTTCTTTACTATTTTTAGGCTTTCCCAAAATTTTTTCTTTTTCAACTATAGTATCTGCCCCAATAACAAGGCATTTTTCATTACTTTGTAAGTTTTTTGATATGTTCTTTGCTACAAAATGTGCCTTTTCATATGCCAAAAACTTTACCAGTTGAGAAGCTTCTAAATTTATGCCGTCAGTTTCATCAATATCAGGTTCTATAACGTCAAATTTTAAACCTATTTGAGTTAAAAGCTGAGACCTTCTAGGTGATGAAGAGGCTAACACTATTTTTATCATAATCACCTCATAATAATTGCTAAAAATATTCTAAACCGACACACATACTATTATAATCACACAAACTGTCCTATTTCAACAAAATTTGAATTTAAATGTTGTTATTTTTTTATTACAGATTTTTTATTACAAATATCATCATTTTAATTTATGTTTTTACATTCTCTGTTAACTACCTCTTTTACCTTCAATATTATATTATTTAGTCCTTCTATTATTTTACTCATATCTGTTATACTTATTTCTTCTAAATTTTTAAAGCCAGCCTCTTTTAAAACCATTTTAAAAATAAATTCATCATCTGCATTTAATCCTGCATTTTTTAATTTTTGTTTAAGGTAGTTTATTTGTCTTATCGTGGCTTTTTTGTCAGCAGTTTTAACTGTCTTTTTAGTGTTTTTATTAATTTTATCTTGAACATAATAAAATTCTTCATCTAAAAGTCTTGCTTCCTCAGGATACAACCAATCATTTTCACCCATCAATTTTCTTATTATCCTGTCGCAAGCCCCTGTTATTGTTTTTTCTAGGCCAAATTCTTTATCTTCAATAAGTTCCTTCCCTATTTTAAATTTTTCCCAATCAGTTAATAAATAATCCAAATTATTTTTAAAATTCTGCCCTTTTTCATCAATACCTTCTTTTATGGTAGTATTTTTTTCCTCAATTTTTTCTGCTATATATTTTTGATACCTGTTATAATAATCAATTTGCTTCCCATCTACAATAATCTGGCCATTAGTCATATCTCTTCCTCTGACTTTAACTAAATATACAGGAAGTTCTAGTTTGCCAATCCCAGGGAAATTCACTTTGTTTTCCTTTACTAAATTAATAGATACTTCCTCAATTGATATTCCCTTTTCTTTTGCCTTTTTAAATAAACCTTCCGCTCTCATCCTCAATTCGCCGCCTGCACCCTTGTAAAAATCTTTTTCTTTATTATATACAACTTCTGATTTTGCTTTTTTATTTTCTAAATTAACCGATATATTATCTATAGACATTAAATATCCTCCCATTTTTGTTTTTGTATTATTATTTGAATAATTTTGAGGATATAACACAACCTATATTTTGTTTTTGTGGGAAATTAATCAATATACTTTTTATCCTTCTCTTTTTTATTAATAACAAGTATAATATATGTATAGGAATGTATTAAGTCGAAGAACAATGGAGGTGTCCAATGAAAATAGAAAAAATAAATGAAAATAAAATAAAAGTTACAATTTCATTTAATGATTTAGAAGAGAGAAATATTGATTTGAATTCTTTAAATTATAATTCACCTGAAACACAGGAATTGTTTTGGGATATGATGGAACAGGCAGAAATACAATTAGGATTTACCGCTTCAGATGCCCAATTGTGTATTGAAGCTGTTCCCGACGCTGATGAAGGCTTTGTAATTTTAATAACTAAAATGGATGAAGAAAATGAATTTGAATCCATTCATAAATATATTAAAAATAGATTTAGAAAAACAGACCTTAGAGTTAAAAAGAAAACTAAAAAGGTATGCTCTACTATAGTGATATATGCTTTTGATGATTTTGAAAACTTGTGTGTTTTATGCAAAAATCTATTTGATATATATTCTGGTGAGAGCACACTATATAAGCTTAAAAACACCTACTATCTCTTACTAACTAAAAACTCATGGTCTGTAGACAATTTAAATGCATTTGATTTAATTTTAAATGAATATGGCCAAAAAGTTAAAAATACAAACTTTTATGAAGGTTATTTAAACGAACATGCTGTAAAAGTTATAGACTGTGCAGCTATAGAAACAATTGTAAATTACTTCTAACCTCTGTCATTCATTCTCACTTCAATTAACTTTCCATGTTCTTTTGCCTATTCAAATACTTCATCAGTGATTTTATTTTCTTTATTTATATTGTTTCAAATATGTCCAATAATACCCATGCCTTGACAGTGCTTTTTATATAATCTATATTATAGGTATAAGTATAATATAGATTGGTTGGATAACAATGTTGCCTAAAAGAACTGTACCTAGCAAATTTGAACAATTTTTATTAAACAGAAACAGTCTAATACAACAATATTCAAAAGGTGATTTATCAAAGGAAGAATTCATTGAAGCAAATTATAATTGTATAACGGCATTAGATATAAAACCTTTTAGGAAAATTGATAATGTTAAAAAAGCTATTTACAATTATCAATACTATAATGTGCTGGCAAAATACTACCAAAAAAAAGCTCATGACTTAAGCAAAAGACATGAAGCTAGAGGTGATTTTTTAGAATTGTCCAACTACTTTTATTCAAAAAAGGATAATGTGACAATAAAATTTTTAAAGCTCATTGATTTTCGTGGAGTTGTGGCCTATTATGTTAAAGTAAAATCCCCTAACCTCAAAAAAAAATTATTTGAGATTGTTTTAAGTGACTATGACAATTTAATACTTCACTCTAAAAACCAAGTACTATTAAATATGCTTATTGATGAAAATGTATTTACTTTTGAGGAAAGACGCTCTCTTGTAGATAGCTATATTAATCAAAAATATTAATGTTCTTTTTTTGCTTCCATTATAAAAAATGTAATATCATCCTGTGTGTTTTGTCTGCCCATAAATTCAAAAACACTGTCGCATACGTCATCTGCCATATATTTTACAGGTTTGTTTAAATTGTTCTTTAACACCTTTTTTAACCTCTCACTTCCATAAAACTCTTTAGAGGCGTTCCTTGCTTCTATAAGACCGTCTGT
>DUVG01000052.1 GCA_012841175.1 Clostridium sp. | reverse complement strand
GGCGCAAGTACTCAAATTAATTAACGAGTTCCATTCTCATTATTTACACTGTTTACTTTTCAAAGTCCAACCCACTTATTTCTCTTAAGTGAGGCGCTTCTCAAAAGCGACTTTTATATGTTACCACGCTGCACTTGTTATGTCAATACTTTTTTTAAAAAGTTTTTTTCTTGTCGGTCATAAGCGACAGCTATATCAATATATCAGCTTAGCAGATTAATATCAACTGTCCTATATCATCGTTTATCACCGTTAATTCAATTTGCATTTGTATTTCTTAATTATACTCATTATTAATACTTTATATTAAACAAAGCTCCCTTAAGGATTCACAGCATATAAAATCACTTTCTATCACTGATGTTAATAAGTTCAGGCACCGTTACAAATTCAACTCCATCCTTTTGAAGCTCAGAGATTATCTTATGCAATGACTGTACTGTTCCTAAAAGGTCCATTGTCCAATGGCCACCATCATGCATAAGTATAATTGCACCAGGATGAACATTGCTCAAAACATTTTTTTCAATTTGTTCAGGTGAAAGTTGCATCCAATCTAAAGAATCAACTGACCAGCCTATAGCTGAATACTCCATTTTACCAAGCTTCTCTACTAATTCTTCGTTTAATGCTCCATAAGGTGCACGAAATAGGCTTGGCCTATACCCTAATATATCATTTAGGACATTTTCTGTTTCTTTAACTCCCCACTCTAATCTTCCTACTCCCTCTTTAATCAAGTTAGGATGCCAATAAGTATGGTTTCCTACTGCATGCCCTTCATTTACTATTCTCTCTGTTATACTTCTATGTGCTGCTGCTCTTGCTCCAATTAAAAAAAATGTAGCCTTAGCATCATATTGTTTTAAAACATCAAGTATTTGAGGTGTATATCTAGGATCCGGCCCATCATCAAAAGTCAATGCAACTTTTTTATCTGTCAATGAACCACGAAGAGCTAAAATATTAGGGTATTTTAACTGAAGTACATTGTTTGATATTGGATGGGGTTTTCTTCCTTCTACTTCTGCGCCACCTTCTAAGGTCATCATTTCAATTTCTTCATCTGTTAAATTAATCCATTGACCTGTGCGAGGTATATTATTTATATCAGGTATTTCTTCTAATTCTAAAGGACTCTGATTGGCTTGATATTTGCATGATACAAGTACGGTAAGTACTATAATTGAAATACAACAAAAATATTTTTTAAAAGATAGTTTGTTTTTCAAAGTCTCATCCTCCACTAAAGATAATAATATATACCTTATTATTAAATTTAGTGAAGAAAATTATTACTTAAGATTAATTTACCATAATATTTTCTTTGTCTAAGCTACTTTACTTAACTTTAAAAACTGATATTGACTCATTAAGTTTTTTAGACATTTCATCTAAATTCTTTGATAATTTTGATAACTCTTCTGATGATGCCACCTGTTCTTGAGTTGTTGCAGAAACTTCTTCTGCTATTGATGCCGTTTCCTCAGATATGGCAGATATATTTTCTATTGATTCTAACACATTTTCTTTGGAATCAAGGGCACTTTTTATTGATTGCGACACATTATCTACTCGTTCCATCAGACTTTCCATTGATTTATATATAGATTTTAAGGAGGAATCTGTCTCCTTAACAATATTCATTTGCTCTTCCATAAACTTATTTGCATTATCTGCAACTTTTGTAGTGTCATTAGTTTTTTGAAGAATATCATCAATTATAAATTTAATTTCCCTTGATGATTCTTTGGATTGATCTGCTAATTTTTTTACCTCATTTGCAACTACAGAAAACCCTCTTCCTGCCTCCCCTGCTTTTGCTGCTTCAATGGAAGCATTTAATGAGAGAAGATTGGTCTGGTCTGCAATTGTGGATATGGTCTTTGTTATTTTAACTATTTGCTCCATATCCTTACTTAAATTATTTATATTTTTTATAACTTGATCTGATGCACAACTGGTTTGAGATGCTTTTTCATTTAAAGCTTCTACTACATTCAATGAGTTTTGGCTCAGTTCCTTTGTTCCATTTGCCGTTTCAGCTACAAATTTCATATCTTCTTCTACTTTATTAATATCATCTGCTAAAATATTAATACTTCCAATTCCGTCTGCTAAATTTTCTGCTTGATCACTTGCGCCTATAGCTACCTGGTTCATTACCTCGCTAATTTGTCTTGAGGAAATTTTAGATTGCTCAGAAGATTTATTCACCAATATTGAATTATCTATAACTTTTTGAGATAAATTATCCACTTCTAAAATAAGTTTTCGTATATTTTCTATCATATGATTAAATCCTCTTATTACGTCCCCTATTTCATCTCTGCTATCATCCTTTATGCTGTAAGTTAAAATTCCTTCTTTGGCTTTATTGATTAATTTTTCCATATTCTTAAGAGGAAAAGATATGCTCATAGATATAAGGTATGAAAATAGTATTGAAAAAATTATACATATACTAATAAAGAAAAGAACAGAGCTTCTTATACTGTTGGCCTCTTCATTAATGTATGAAAAGGGGATTTTTCCCACCAAAATCCAGTCTGTTCCTTCAATATATTTATAAGAAACCATATGACCATCAAAATCAAAAGTTTCTGATAAGGTACTTTCTTCTTTAATTATTTCATTTATAAAACTTTCATCTTCATGAAGTTTACCAAGTTCTTTCATTTCTTTGTTTGAAATATACCTACCTTTAGAATCAACAATAAATAAATCTGCGCCTTCCCCTAAATTAATGTTTTTATATACATCTAAAAACCTTTCATTCCTAAGTCCTATAACTATATAACCGAGTTTTTTACTTGTTGCAATATTATTTATTTTTTTAACATTTATTAAGTGATAAGAATCTCCATATTCAATTGATGTCCAAACAGGTCTTCCCCCACCACTTTCAGCAATTTCTATTAACATCTCTTTGTTTTCTAGAAAATATTTATTTAAATAATTATTCACTGAATAATGAATCATTTCATCTTCTAAAAATATTGAACCAAAGCTGATAGACTTTACTGATGCCAATCTTCTGCTTATTATATCCCTTAAATTAGAATTTGCCTTGTACCTTTCATATTCTTCATTACTTTCATTAATAACTTTTAGCGTATCCTGTACATCCTTTGAATTAGATATTTCTATAGCATAATTACCATGCTTTTCTAGTTCTAAATATAAGTTGTTTTCAGCCTGCTCAATAATTTGTTTAGAGTACATTTCTATTTTAGTTTCTATAGAGTTCTTTGATAAATTATAAGAAAAAACACCAAGAAACACTAATGGTATTATAGAAAGAATAAGAAATGATATAACCAATCTAAATTTAACTTTTATTTTTCTAAAAATACCTGTAACGCCTGAGATAATTTTTTCAGACCTACTTTTTAACACTATTTTTTCACCTCATTAAAATTTAATATATGAGTTTATAGAAGTTAAATTTTGCAATCTAATTAGGTATTTTAATCTTATTTCTCCTTTACTAAGATTATCGGCATATTTAGTTTTTTTATTAGATTGGTATATGCATTTTAATTGATATTTATAAAAAAAGCTTAAGAACTAAATGTCTCAAGCTTTTTTAAGTATTTGGATATTTATACCGTTTTAATTTATTTTGCCTTTATTCTGTATCTTTTTCATCTGCTCCTTCATCATCATCTTCTACTACTTCTTCTACTTCTTCTACTTCCACATCTTCTCTAGCTTCTTCTATTTTATCTAAGTCTTCTGGTTTTTCTGTTTCTTCACATTCTTCATCGTCATTTTCATTTGCTATTCTTGCAACACCTACTAAATGTATATCAGAATCCATTCTCATAAGGGTAACCCCCTGGGTTGCCCTTCCTAAAAGGCTAATGTCTTCAGCTCTAATTCTTATAATTGTACCGTCTGAACTAATAAGCATAACATCGTCATCTTCACAAACAAGTTTTGTTCCTACAAGTTTTCCTGTTCTTTCTGTAATTCTGTATGTAAGAACACCTTTTCCTCCTCTAGTTTGTACTTTATATTCACTAAGTTTTGTCCTCTTTCCAAAACCATTTTCTGTCACAACTAAAAGACTTGTATTTTCAATGAAAGCACCCATACCAATTACTTCATCATCTTTTGAAAGCTTTATGCCTCTTACACCTTGTGAAACTCTTCCTAATGGCCTTGCATCAGCTTCGTTAAATCTTATAGACATTCCGTTTCTAGTAACAAGAATAATATCCTTTTTCCCATCTGTAAGTCTCACATCTATAAGTTCATCATTTTCCCTTAATGTAACAGCTGCAAGACCTCCTTTTCTTATATTATTATATTCCATTAATCTGCTCTTTTTAACTACTCCATTTTTAGTTGCAAGGACAAGATATAGATCTTCTTTATATTCTGCAACGGGAATTACAGTTTGAACTCTTTCGTCTTGATCTAATTGGAGTAAATTAACAATGGCTGTTCCCTTTGCCTGGCGTCCCGATTCAGGTATTTCATATGCCTTAAGTCTATAAACCTTACCTTTGTTTGTAAAAAAGAGAATGAAATTATGTGTTGATGTAACAAATAAGTTTTCTACAAAGTCTTCCTCTCTAGTACTAAGCCCAATAATACCCTTACCTCCACGCCTTTGGCTTTTATATGTATCAGCAGGAATCCTCTTTATGTAGCCAAAATGAGTGAGGGTTATGACACTTTCCTCTTCTTCAATTAAATCCTCTATATCTATATCCCCTTCATCATGTATTATTTGTGTTCTTCTTTCATCAGCATATTTGCTCTTTATTTCTTTTAATTCATCTTTTATAATATTTAAAACCATAAACTCATTTGCTAAAATATCTTTGAAATATTTTATTTTTTCCATAAGTTCTTTATATTCATTTTCAATTTTTTCTCTTTCTAATGCTGTAAGTCTTCCAAGCCTCATATCTACAATTGCTTGGGCCTGTTTTTCAGTAAAAGAAAATCTTTCTATAAGTCTCTCTTTTGCAAGAGTTTCATTTTTTGATGATCTTATTATTTTTATAACTTCATCAAGGTTATCTATAGCTATTCTTAATCCCTCTAAAATATGAGCTCTTGCCTCAGCTTTATTAAGATCAAATTTTGTTCTTCTTACAATAACCTCTTTTTGATGATTTATGTAATGGTCAATAGCCTGCCTTATATTAAGTACACGAGGTTCAAACTTTTTGTCCTGTGTCTGCACAAGGGCCAACATATTAACACTAAAGCTATCCTGCAGCTGAGTGTTTTTATAAAGCTGATTTAAAACAACATTTGCATTTGCATCTTTTTTAAGTTCTATAACAATTCGCATTCCATTTCTATCTGATTCATCTCTTAAATCAGAAATGCTGTCTATTTTTTTATCTTTAACTAAATCTGCAATTTTTTCAATCAATCTTGATTTATTCACTTGATAAGGTAATTCTGTAACAATAATTCTCTGCTTATTTGGGCTCATTTCCTCTATATTTGTAACAGCACGAATTACTATTCTACCTTTTCCAGTTCTAAATGCGTCTTTTATTCCCCTTCTTCCAACTATAGTTGCACCTGTTGGAAAGTCAGGACCTTTAATTATTTTATTAAGTTCTTCAATAGTTATTTCAGGGTTGTCTATTACTTCATTTATTCCATCTATAACTTCTCCTAAATTATGAGGTGGAATATTTGTCGCCATTCCAACAGCTATACCTGAAGAACCGTTTACCAATAGATTAGGAAATCTAGAAGGCAATACTGTAGGTTCAACTTCGTGGTCATCAAAGTTAGGTTTAAAGTCAACAGTGTCTTTATTTATCTCTCTTAACATTTCCATAGAGATTTTAGATAATCTAGACTCTGTATATCTCATTGCCGCAGGTGGATCTCCGTCTACAGACCCAAAGTTACCATGACCATCAACAAGCATATACCTGAGAGAAAAATCCTGTGCCATACGGACCATACTATCATATACTGCCGCATCCCCATGAGGATGATACTTACCCAAAACTTCACCCACTGTAGTTGCACACTTTCTATATGATTTATCAGGGGTAAAACCCAAACCATACATTGCATAAAGTATCCTTCTATGTACAGGCTTTAAACCATCTCTTACATCTGGTAGGGCACGGTCAATTATAACACTCATCGCATAATCTATAAATGATTTTTTCATTTCTGATTCGATATTTACAGGTATAATCTTTTGATCCTTTATTTCGTTATTTTCTGCCATTTGTGTACCTCTTTTCCAGTATTTCTATTTTAAAATAGTTGTTTTATAAAAATAAAATTTGTTTAATATTTCTTTTAAACATCAAATACCCATATCTATTTTAATAAAGATTTATAGTACTGTCCACTTTTTTTAAAATATATTTAAATTAAAAAGAACATAATACATAATTATGCCCTTTTTATTACCAAATTATTCTTTTTAAAAATGTGCTATAAAAACCTTTATTCTGTATTAAATAGTGATATGGCTTCGCTTAATATTTTTGCTGCTTTATCAAGTTCTTCTGATAAATTTGTCAGCTCTTGTGATGCAGATGTCTGCTCTTGTGTGGTAGCAGATACCTCCTCTGCTATTGAAGCAGTTTGTTCTGAAATAGCTGAAATATTTTCTATAGATTCTGCTGCATCCTCTTTTGATTTTAAAACTTTTTTAATGGAATCAGAAACTTCTTTAACACATTCCATTAAATTTCCCATAGAATCATTTATTTCCTTAAAAGAATCATCTGTTTTTTTAACTATTTCCAATTGTTCAGATACAACTTCGTTTGCTCTATAAGCAACTTCTTTTGTTCTTTTTGTCTTGTTTAAAATATTCATAATTATATTTTTTATATCTTTAGTTGAATCTTTTGATTGATTGGCAAGTTTTTTAACTTCATTTGCAACTACTGAAAAACCTCTTCCTGCATCACCTGCTTTTGCTGCTTCAATAGAAGCATTTAGAGAAAGCAAATTGGTTTGATCCGCTATTAAAGACATTGTTTTAACTATTCTTTCTATTTCTTTCATGTTGTTACTTAAGTCGTCTATATCATCAATCATCTTTTCTGATGCTTCATTTGTTTGAAAAGCTTTATTATTTAATAATTTAACAACTTCAATGGCATTATAACTGAGTTTCTTTGTTTTATCCGCTACATCAGATACAATTTCCATATTATCCTCTACTTTATTAATTCCTAGGGCTAAAACATTTATGCTTTCTGCACAATTTCCAATCTCTTCAGCTTGATCTACTGAACCTATTGCCACTTGGTTTATTACTTCACTTATTTGTCTTGAACTTATAAAAGATTGATTTGCTGACTCACTAACTAGTTCAGAACTTTTTATAACTTTTTTAGATGAATCTCTAACTTGATTTATGAGTTTTTTAATGCTCTCTAACATTTGATTAAAATCTGATATTAAATCTGATATTTCATCGTTACCATTATCTTTTACAGCCAAAGCTAAATTTCCCTTTTTTGCTTCACCAATTAAATTTTTCATTTTATTTAATGGGTTTGCTATACTTGTGGATATAACGTACGAAAGAAATATAGAAATAAAAATAAATAAAAGAATAAAAATTATTATTGATAACCTTATTTGATTGGATTCTTCATTTATATATGAAAAGGGTATTTTCCCTATCAAAATCCAATTGGTTTCACTTATTTTTTTATAGAAAACCAGATGCTTATTAAAATTTATTAAACCATTGTCTTTATCTAGCTGAAATTTATTAACTAAATCAGCATCTTCGTAGTATTCACCAAAATTTTCTTTTGTTTTATTTGATACATATTTTCCTTCTGTGTCAATAATAAAAATATCTGCTTTTTCTCCTAAGTTTACGTCTTTATATAAATTAATAATATTTTCATCTCTTATACCCATAAAAAAGTATCCAATTTTCTGATTTGTTCTAGGATCATAAATTGATCGTGCTACCATTAAATTATGTTCCCCATTTATTTTTATAGAAGCAACCACAGCAGATCTATTATTTTCATCTACTAAACTTTTCATACTTTCAATTGCTTCTTCAGTATCTAAATGAGCTTTTTTATGCAAATCTATAGGCATATAATTGTCTAATAACACTCTGGCAAATGAAATAGAATTATTAGATAATAATCTTGTTACTAAAATATCTCTTATTTGTCTTTCTGCTAATGTATTGTTTTTATTTGTATCATCATTAATGATTTTTACATTTTCTCGTAATTCTCGTGAAGTTGTCATCTCTAGTGAAAGATTTTTAAAATAATTTAATTCATTGTTTATATTTTTTTCAACTTGGTCTATTATTTGATTAGAATAATCTCTAATCTTAGTACTTATTGAGTTTTTTGATAACAAGAAAGAAAACATCCCTATTAATATAAGTGGTATGATTGAAATGGAAATGAAACTTATTATTAACCGATTTCTAACTTTTGTCCTTCTAATTATGCTGTAATCTTTATTAAATATTTTTTTAAAATCACTTTCTTTAATCTTTTTTAAAAAAATATATATATATTTTTTTAAAAAATTAACTATCCTTAAAAATTTATTCCTCACTTAATTACCTCCAAATTTAAATCTTAATACCCTTTTGTAAAAACCATCAACTAAAAAAACAACTAAAAAAAATAATACCTTACAATATTTTTATCGGCATTATTTTAAAAAAATTTATTTTAGATTTTTAAAATAAAAATACAATTGCTGGCTATATTTAAAAAGTAATCCTTTTTAAATATAGCCAGCAATTTATGTAACAAAAGTTAAAACTTTTTATAGAAATTTTTATTTAGGTACTCTTACAATAAACTCATAATATGTGCCTCTATCAAATTGTGCTGCTTTTGCCTCTACTCCTGATTTTTTCATAAGTTCTATAGCCTGTTTTATTGTATTTACAAATATTCTTATATCCTTTATAGCTCTAGTAAGTTGAGGTTTGTTTTTCTTTTCATTTTGTCTTTTGGTGTATTTTTCAATTGCCTTTTCAATTAAATCTTCTGTCTTTTTAACATTTAGCCCTTTTTCACATACATGTTTTAAAACTTTCAATTGAAGCTGTTCATCATGAAGTTTTAAAAGTGCTCTTGCATGTCTTTCAGTTAAATTGTTATCAAATAAAATTTTCTTTACAAGAGGGGGAAGTTTTAGTAATCTTATTTTGTTTGCTATTGTAGATTGACTTTTACCTATTTTTTGTGCAAGTTCTTCTTGAGTAAATCCATGGTCATTAATTAGATTGTTATATCCTTCGGCTTCTTCCATATAATTTAAATCTTCTCTTTGAAGGTTTTCTATAAGAGCTAAAACTGCAGATTCATTATCATTAACATCTACAATGATAGCTGGTATTTCCCTTAATCCAGCCATAGTAGAAGCTCTAAGTCTTCTCTCACCTGCTACAAGCTCGTATATATTGTTTGATATTCTTCTAACGCTAATAGGCTGAATAACTCCATATTCCTTTATTGATTCACACAACTCTTCCATTGGAATTTTATTGAATTGCTTTCTAGGTTGATAAGGATTTGGTCTAATACACTCAATTGGCAAATAAGTAATGTTTTTTGAAGTATTCTTATTTTCCCTTCTTGCTATTTTTAATCTGTTCTCTAACATAGGGCACCATCCTTTGCAAAATTATTATATTTATCATTTGTTAAACTTTTATCTAGCAATAGTATTTTTTACTTCATATTTCATCTAAAATGGCACTGAATTTTTGTTTGTACCACTATAAGTTAAAGCTGTAAAATACTTATTGCATTTAATAAAAAATTGTACAAAGGAATATTCTACCGAAACCTTTTAAATCCTTTTTTTAAAACAAAGAATCGTTCGCCCAAATGCTTTATATTACTGCATTTTATGATTTAAATCAAAGGTTCTTTTGAAGGTTTGCCACTTTTTCTAGGATACTTTGTCGGTGTGTGTCGAAACTTTTTTATAATTATTATATTTCTTTTTATATCTGTGAAGGGTAAGTTAAATTGAATTACATCTTTAACTTCTCCTCCTAGTATTTTTAAAGCATTTTTAGAATTGTCCAACTCTTCTATATTACTGCCTTTCATGGCTATAAAAGTTCCTCCAACCTTTACAAAAGGCAAACAGTATTCAAGCAAAACAGGCAAATTTGCAACTGCCCTTGCCAAAGCTAAATCAAACTTTTCTCTAAAATCCTTTGACATCCCTTTATCTTCCGCTCTTGAATGGATAACCCTTATATCTTTTAAATCTAATTTATTTATAACTTCATTTAGAAATTTAGTTCTTTTTTCAAGAGAATCTAAAAGGGTTACATCTAAATTTTTCATTATAATTTTTAAAGGTATCCCTGGAAATCCTGCTCCTGTACCTACATCAATTATTTTTTTAGTTTCTTTTTTTATAAATGGTGCTACAGTTATTGAATCAATAAAATGTTTTATTATTATTTCTCTATCATCTTCAATTGCCGTTAAATTTATTTTTTTATTCCATTCTAAAAGTGTATCTTTATATTTAAAGAAATTATCAATATCTTTTTTTTCTAAATCAACATTAAATTCCGATGCCCCATCTACAAAAAGTTGAATTAAATCAGTTTCACTCAATTTATAAATCTCCTCTCTTTTTTAAAGATTCTAAGTAAATTAAAAGTACTGAAATATCTGCAGGAGAAACCCCTTCTATTCTCGATGCCTGTCCAACAGATTCAGGTTTGACTTTATTAAGCTTTTGTCTTGCTTCAATCCTAATCCCTTTTATTTCTTCATAATTTATATCTTTGGGTAGTTTTCTTTTTTCAAGCTTTTTAAACTGTTCAACCTGTGCTATTTGTCTTTTTATATATCCTTCGTATTTTACAGTTATAGAAACCTGTTCTCTTACTGCAAAACTCAAATCCGGCATTTTCTCATCTATTTCCTTTAATGAATCATAAGTTATTTCAGGTCTTTTTAAAAGATCTTTAAGTTTTATACCATTAGTAATAGGTGTACTATTCATTTCTTTAAGATATTTATTTACCCTTTCACTTGGAGGAACTACGGTTTTTTCAAGTCTTAAAATTTCTTCCTCTATCTGCTTTTTCTTTTCTTTTAATTTTAAATACCTTTCTTCAGATATCAATCCCTTTTCATAACCTATAGGAGTAAGCCTTAAATCTGCATTATCCTGTCTTAAAATCAATCTGTATTCTGCTCTTGACGTCATCATTCTGTAAGGCTCACTTGTTCCTTTTGTCACAAGGTCGTCTATCAATACTCCTATATATCCTTGGGATCTATCTAATATTAAAGGTTCTTCTCCTTTTAGTTTAAGTGCTGCATTAAGTCCTGCTATCAAACCTTGAGCTGCCGCTTCCTCATATCCAGAACTTCCATTTATTTGCCCTGCAGAATAAAGTCCATCTATATCTTTAAGCTCTAGTGTAAGTTTAAGTTGAGTTGGTTCTATGCAGTCATACTCAATAGCATAGGCGCTTCTCATAACTGAAACATTTTCAAGGCCAGGAATGGTTCTCATAATTTCAATTTGAACATCCTCCGGAAGACTTGTAGACACACCTTGTAAATACATTTCATTTGTGCTAAGACCCATGGGTTCTACAAATACCTGATGTCTATTTTTATCTTTAAATCTTGCAATCTTATCCTCTATTGATGGACAATATCTTGCACCAACCCCCTCAATTAAACCTCCAAATAAAGGGGATCTATGGAAATTATTTTTTATTATTTCATGAGTTTTCTCATTTGTATAAGTTAGATAGCATAAAACCTGTTCTCTATTAATTTCTTCATTTTCAAAGGAAAATGGAACTATTCTTTCATCTCCTGGCTGCTCTTCCATCTTAGAAAAATCAATACTTCTCCTGTTGACCCGAGCAGGTGTACCTGTTTTAAATCTTAACAATTCTATCCCTAGCTCTCTTAAACTGTCTGAAAGTTTATTAGCAGGGAAAAGCCCATCAGGACCTCCACTATAACTTACATCCCCAATTATAATTTTAGCTTTTAAATATGTTCCGGTGGTCATAATAACAGCATTGCCCTTATATATAGTACCAGTATGGGTTTTTACACCTGTTACTTTTTTTCTTCCACCTTCATCTTCTGTAATTAGTTCAACTATTTCTGCCTGCTTTATATCTAAATTTTCCTGCATTTCCAATACTTTTTTCATTTCAGATTGATACTCTCTTTTATCTATCTGAGCTCTAAGTGAATAAACTGCAGGTCCTTTTGCACTATTTAGCATTTTTGATTGTATAAGTGTCTTGTCTGCATTTTTACCCATCTCCCCACCTAATGCATCTATTTCCCTTACAAGGTGACCTTTTGCTGTACCTCCTATATTAGGATTACAGGGCATACTTGCAACACTGTCTAAATTAATTGCAAAGACTACTGTTTTAAGACCTTTTCTAGCTGATGCCAATGCTGCCTCACATCCAGCATGTCCTGCCCCTATAACAATAACATCATATTCACCTGCAATAAATCTCATATTTATCCCTTCCATTTCTCTTCTTGTTTTCTTACTATTTTCCAAGACAGAATCTCGAAAATATTTCATTAATTACATCATCTTTTACACTTTCTCCTGTTATTTGTCCTAAATAATCTGCTGCATTTACAATATCAATGGACATTAAATCCAAAGGCATTTTACTTTTATAGGCCTTGATTGCATCATCTATACTTAAAATTGCTTTGTCTATTAAATTTTTGTGTCTTACATTTGTTAAAAGTATTTGGCTATTTAAATTAATTTCTCCTTTTGTAAAAAGCTTAGTTATCATTTCACCTATTTTTTCAATACCTATCTCCTCTTTTATTGATGTTTTTATATAATTTATTCCTTCAAGATGTTTTTCTATATTTTTAATATCATCTTCATTTGATTTATCAATTTTATTTATTAGCACAATAATTTTTTTTGTTACTATTTTTTTTAATATAGTAGAGTCTTCATGGGTAAAACCTTTTTCTGCATCAATCATCATAATAACAAGTTCTGCCTCTTCAAGGGCTTTGTGAGTTTTTTCAACTCCTATTATTTCAACAGCATCTTCTGTCTCCCTAATTCCTGCAGTATCAATTATTCTCACTGGAATATCATTAATATTTATATATTCTTCAATTATGTCCCTTGTTGTTCCTGGTATATCAGTTACTATGGCTCTGTTTTTTCCTGTCAATTCATTTAACAAAGAGGACTTTCCTACATTAGGCCTTCCAACAATAACAGCATCAATGCCCTCTCTTAAAATTCTGCCTCTTTCAAAATTATAAGTTATATTTTTTAAGCTTTCTTTTATGTGGATTATTTCAGTATATATTTTCTCACCAGTTATTTCTTCTATATCATCTTCTGGATAATCCACAGTAACTTCAATATGGGCTAGCATTTCAACCAATCTTTTTCTTATAGTTTTTATTTTAAAAGACAATTTTCCTTCAAGTTGATTTACAGAAGCTTTTGAACTTTCATCTGTTTTTGAATTTATAAGGTCTATAACAGCTTCTGCCTGAGATAGATCTATTCTTCCATTTAAAAATGCCCTTTTGGTAAATTCTCCAGGTTCCGCTGCTTTTGCACCCTGTTTTAAAACCAAATCCAATATTTTTTTTAAAACAACTATTCCACCGTGGCAATTTATTTCAATAACATCTTCACGGGTAAATGTATTTGGTTTTTTCATTTTAGTAACAAGTACTTCATCAATGGTTTCTTTTTTTATAGGATCTACAATTTTTCCATAATTTATAGTATGAGATTTTATTTCATCAAAATCCTTTTTCCCTTTAAAAATGGTTTTGACTATTTCAAAAGCTTTATTCCCACTAATTCTTATAATACCTATACCACCTGTCCCATAAGGAGTTGAAATGGCCGCAATTGTATCTTCATTAATCATTTTATTCCTCCAATTATTATAAATAATATATTGTGAGATTGTTAATAGTTTAATGGAAAATGGTTCAAGAATCAATATCCTGAACCATTTATTTATACAACATTATTTTTAAATTATATACTACTTTTATTTTAAACAAATCATAACTTTTCTATTAGGTTCATCACCTACACTATGAGTTTCTACAAATTTATGGCCCTGTAAGGAAGAATGTATTATTCTTCTTTCATATGGGTTCATTGGCTCTAAAGTAATGCTCTTTTTATATTTAACAACTCTATCTGCTAATCTATTTGCTAATTTAATTAAAGTTTCTTCTCTTTTTTTTCTATAATTTTCAATATCTATTATTACTCTTTTATAAATTTCCTTATTTTTATTTATAACAAGACTTGTTAAATATTGAAGAGAATCTAAAGTTTCTCCTCTTCTTCCTATAAGTATACCAATGTTATCTCCAGCTATCCTTATTGATATTGATTCTTCATCTTCTTCAGTTAAAACATCTGCATCCACATTCATTTTTTCAAATACTTCTAACAAAAAATCTTTTGCTTTACTTGCCATTGATTCTTTTATGGTTACTCTAACCTTTGCCTCTTTATTGCCTATAAGTCCAAATATTCCCTTTACGCCTCTATCAATAACTTCTATATCAACATCTTCTTTGGAAGCGTTCAATTCTGACAGAGCAATATTGATGGCATCTTCAACAGTCTTGGCGGATTTTTCAATACTATTAGTCATTTATTTAAACTAACCCTCCTTCTTCTTCGTGAGATACTTATTTACAAAAATCTGTTGCACTATCTGGTAAGTATTACTTATTGTCCAGTAAAAACCTAGTCCTGCTGGAAACTGAAATGAGAATAAAAGTGTCATAGCTGGAGCTATCAAAAGCATATTCTTTTGCATAGACTCTGCCGCTTCAGCTTTTTCATCCCTTTTGCCCTTCTTATTTTTTGTATCACTAGCATTTCTTAAAGACATCAATTTAGATGAAAAGTATGTGCTTATACACGCTAAAATAGGTATTATAAGTAACGGCAGATAAGTGGACATTTCAGATCCAAATAATAGTCCTCTATTAAGAGTTGGAACCATTCCAAGATTTAAACCTAAAAAATTAAAATCAATTAAATCAAATTTAAGAGCAGCAGATACCTGTTCATATCCTCTTATTAATTCACCTTCTGGAACTTTACTTATTAAATTTTCAATTGTACTTTGGTTAATTACATAACCTGCAATCTCTTTACCCTTTAACATATATGTCAAAGGATTTCTTATCACTGCAAATAACGATAAAATTATAGGCATTTGTATCAGTAATGGAAGACAACCACCAAAAGGATTATACTTGTGTTCCTGATAAATTTTCATCATTTCCTGACTTAATTTTTCTTTATCATTTTTGTACTTTTTTTGTATATCATTTATTAATGGTTGTATTCTACTCATTTTTTCCTGTGATTTAATTTGTTTTATAGCTAAAGGCAGCATTATTGTTCTTACAATTATTGTAAAAATAATTAACGATATCCCATATTTATACAACTCAAAAGGTATTTTATCATAAATAATATATATTATTTGTCCAAAAAACTCTGGTAGTACTTTAAACATTATCTTTTACCCCTTTTTTTACTTAACTGGATCATATCCCCCTGGATGGAACGGATTACATTTTAGTATTCTCAAAACTGATTTAAAGCCACCCTTTATTATACCATATTTATCAATTGATTCTATAGCATATTGAGAACAAGTTGGATAAAATCTACAACATGGCATAATTTTAAGTGGAGATATCCATTTTCTATAAAATTTTATAGGCAGTATAAATATTTTTTTTAACAATGTTACATCTCCTTATATGCTATAAAACCTTGTACTTTCATAAAGTTTAACTTAAAGTAAAAACTTTAATAATTATACTCACAGTAATATACTTATGGTAATTTAATTTACTTTAAGTTTTAACAAAATTTATACTTATTACTCAATTATCATATTTAATTTTTTAAAAAGAAATTTCATTTCCTTTTTTATTTCCACATAAGTAGGTACTTCATCAGTTTTTCTTGCAACAAGAACAAAGTCATAGCCTGGTTTTATGATTTCTTCCATTTGTCTGTAATTTTCTTTTATCAATCTTCTGACTCTGTTTCTTTTAGTGCTTTTACCAAATTTCTTACTTGCTGTTATTCCTAATCTGTTATAATTAAGTTTATTTTTTAACACATACAATACCAAAAACTTTCCAGCATAAAATTTTCCTCTTTTATAAACTCTGCCAAATTCGTAATTTTTTTTAAGTGAAACAGTATGTTTCATTACATCTCCCACGTTTAAATTTTTTTAAATTACTTATTTAAATAAAAAGACCACATTTATGCGGCCTTATGCTGAAAGAACTTTTCTTCCCTTTAATCTACGCCTTCTCAAAACTTTTCTACCATTTGATGTTTTCATTCTTTTTCTGAATCCGTGTTCTTTCTTTCTTTGTCTTTTCTTAGGCTGATAAGTTCTTAACATTTTAAAACACCTCCATTCTAAAAGATATCAATATTATAAATACTAATTTATCAATATTAAAATTTTAATACTAATCAGCTATTTTAAAATCATTAATATTTTATTGGACACTAAACCTATATTATAAATATTTTAAAATAACGTAACAATTATATATTAAATCAATAATTAATGTCAAGAAACTATTTTTTTATTTTAATTGTTTATAACTTTAACTTTTCTGTTTAT